>NZ_JASLCE010000099.1 GCF_030146175.1 Flavobacterium sp.
CATGCACTCGACGGAAAACTCAAATTTGTATATGTAATGATTTCCGAAACGGATGTGATCATCAAAACGTCACCGGCAATTCCGGGCGTGACGGAATTATATGAAATCAACGAAGATTTGACGTTGGATGCATCCAAAATCGAGAATATTTACGAATTTCTGGAATCGTTTAGCGAAGCCAAAATCGAAAAAGCTTTGGAAGCTTTGGAAGCGAATCCGGAATTTAAGGCAAAAGCCGAAAAACGCTATGGGCAATTGATCAAAAATAGAGTCGGAAAAGACGCCGGTATCGAAAGTTTCGAAAAAGCCGCATTGTCGCGCAAGGAAGTCGAGCTGTTTAACGATTGGCATTTTGCCGAAAATGTGATCTCGCTAGGGCGTATGTATGAAGAAGAATGCCGGACTGTTGTCGATTTTATCGGAAGTCTGGTGATGAGTCATCTGGACATTCACGAGTTTAAAGCACAAATGGAAGCTACCGAAAACGAAATGGAGCTGCGCGAGGTATATCATTCCGCTGCCCAAAAAGTCAAAGCCGGAATGTTGGCCGAAGCGAAGGTGTATGGTGGCAGTTGGTTCGGAGAAATAAGCACTTTGCTCGCGAATCATAAGTGTGAAAAACTGATGTTCGAAAAAACACATTTCAAACTCGAAAGCAGCGATGCGCTTAAGGCATTTATGTTCTATCTGAATCTTAATAATGGAATCAGTATTTATTTTGACATCTTCCAATCGTATCTCTACGACCTTACGGAATTCTTCTGGTTCTCACCAACTATAGCCAGAACGGCTTGGGGCGAAACCGATTTTGTGTTACCGGAATTTACCCTAAAATTCAGAAGAAAAGTATTTTACAGAATCAACGACGACGGCGAATGGCTTCGAAAAAGTCCAAAACCGGCTGGCGTTGAATAAACGATAAAACAATCCTATTTCCGAATTGTTTTCGGAGGACTTAACCAACCCAATTACCATGGCTACACAAATGTATGAGGTGCAGTGGAACGACGCTGTCCCGGAAAAATCAATATTGACCAAACAAGAAATAAGCGACTATTGCCGTCATTTTGGACAGGCGACACCGGAACTTAATGAATTTCTGACACGTTTCGATTTTGACGAATGGAAATGCATGCGAATTGCTTTTGATTATGTTTACGGCAAACATTCCGACAAGAACGGCGCTGTGGGTAGTGATGCCGTAGCCTATCTCGGGCTTATTGCAACGACCTTTCTTTCGAAAGAAGGTGAAGCAAAACTACAGGAATATGTCGGTAAGGAACGTTTTATGTATCCGGAAAACAATCGCACGTCGTTCCAGGTTTTCGACGATTGTCCGCTTTGGATTGTCCAGGTCGTAAAAAAGGAACAACACTATGCCGACTGTCTGTTTTTTATGCCAGCCGTTTTCTGGAAAGACGCACAGATGCGTGACGATTCCTATGGATATGAGAAATATACTGTTGGTGATCATCACAAATGGTATGGTGATTTTACAACAAGCGAGCGCCCGATTCGCTATTGGCGTAATAGGATCGGTTCGTATACACCGAATTTTATCGAACGCGAAGGAACCAAAATTGAATTTGGATTGGGACTTCCCGTTTTCGACAAATGGCATAACCGCATCGTGTATTACGATATCAGAGCGTCCGAAAACATGTATTTCCACGATCTTACCCATCCGGAAATCCGACACGAAGCAAAGGGTTATCTGGTGGATTCGCATAATGGCTATTTTTTGATCACACCGGAAGAATACCATTTCGGACAAAAAGGAAGTCTGCTGATCACCGACAAGCAATTCAACAAAATTTCCAAGACAAAAACCAACGTTTATAATTCGTTTGAAAACGATTACTGGAGTGTTTATCTCGATACAAAAGGTATCGTGATGACCCGGAAAGAGACAAATGAAGAAAGACGTTTTAAATACAGCGAAGTTAACTTAAGCAATAATATTGGCGGAAATAACAGTACCGAGCTTTCGATTTGGGCAACAGACGATAACACTGTTTGTTTTTTCGAAAGTCGTAATTTTATTACGATCGACAAAGATTTCAACGCCACTACCATTTCACCGAGCAAACATTTCAAAAAAGAAATCCCGGCCTATTTTTATGATTGTTTCATTAGAAACAAATCGCTCGAACTTTCCAAAAACCGACGACTGTTCTTTACACACGAAGGTGTCATGATGGTAAATGCCAACGGAACACTCGAATATTTTAATCCGAAGCTTACTGAAATCACAGGCGAAGCGGTTTTTTACAACGGTATCAAAGACGAAGCGTTAGGTGGAATCTGGTTTGTCACAACCAATGACCGACTGGTTTTTACGGATGAAAATTTCGAAAAAGGCTACGTGTTTAATTTTACCGAACAATTTTCCGATCCGCATCGAAGCGATAATTATTATGCACAACTCTATTTCGATAACGAACAAAATCTATGGACTTCGTTCTATCGCAATACACTTTATAAAATCAACCGAAAGGAATTAGAAAACAAGCTGAAAACGGCGGTTGCCTATGCTCCAAAACAACTTCAAACACTCTAAAAAAATATGGCTACACAAATTTACGAACTGGATTGGGACAATACACCCGCGGGAAAGTTTATAGTATCCAAACCGGAAATTGTCGCGTATGTTCGGCATTTCGGACAAGACACCAACGAACTGCACGAATTTTTGTCGCGTTTTGACTTTGAAGAGTGGGTTTGCATGGAACTTTTTGTAGACTACATCTACGGAAAATCGACTAAAAGCGGTGAAGTGGGAAGTGATGCCGTGCAATATCTAAGTATTGTTTCGGGTACTTTTTTTACCGAAGAAGCCGAACTCGCGCTTCATAATTATGTCGGATACAACAAGAATAGATTTGAATACAACTACGACGAATCGCCTACATTTGCTACGTTCCCGGATTGTCCGCTTTGGATTATCCAGATTACAAGTCAGGAAAAACAGTCGTCGAGTGCAATTTTCTTTATGCCGGCAATTTGGTGGAAAGATGCAAATATGACCAGCGAATCGTATGCCGACAATCATTTTACCGTGAATTCGCCATGGAACCAATGGTATAATGATCCTTTCGGGAAAAACCAGCATCAGAATATGTACTGGCGAAACCGAATTGGAAGTTATTCCCCGAATTTTATCGCGCGCGAAAACGGTGCAACGATTCCGTTCAACCAAGGTGTCGTTCATTTCGATCCCTTTAGAAATCGACTGCTGATACAAAAAATGCGAACAGAAGAGATGTGTTATTACGATTTGTCGGATTTTAAAACCGAACATACAACGCAGAATTTCCTTAAAGATAGCGCAAACGGATTTATCGAAAGTTCGACTGACGGGTACCGTTTTTATACCGAAACAAAACTGTTGATCACTGATGCGGATTTTAACGTGATTTCAGAATCGGCTTCCAAAGTGGTCAATATTTACGAAGACGATTTCTGGAAAGTAGTGCTCGATAACAAAGGTGTTTTGATGACAAAAAAAGAATCGGGAGACGAAAAACGCTTTAAATATAGCGAACTTAAACTAACGACATCGGCCTTTTCGAACAATCCGGATGACTTGACGATTTATGTAAATGCGAACCGTTCGGTAATTTTCTTCGGAAGCCAAAATCTGCTTTCCATTGTCGACACTTCGTTTACGGTTACGAACATGAATTTGGACAGTTTGTTTAAAAAAGAAATCGCGCCCTATTATTACGATAATGGCCAAAAAAGACAGCTTTTTGCGCTTTCTGCCGAAAGACAATTACTACTGACCAACAACGGGGTTTTCGAGCTTGGAAAAGACGAAAAACCAAAAATGATCAGCCAAAAACTGAAGGAAATCACCGGTGAAGTTTTGTTTTACAGTGCGCTAAAAGACGACGCTTTAAACGGAATCTGGTTTGTTGCCGGTATAGATCGTTTGGTTTTTACCGACATGAATTTCGAAAAAGGTTATGTGTTTAATTTTACCGAACAAGACCTTGCATACAAGTATTTCAATGATTACCGTTGGAGCGAGCTCTTTTTGGATCGGGATGGGAATTTATGGTATTCGCTTTTTGGATCGGAACTTAAAAAAATCGCCAGAAAGGAACTCGAATCGAAATTAAAAACGGCAGTTGCCTATGCTCCAAAACAACATAAAACGCACTAAAAAATAATGGCTACACAAATTTTTGACGTTCAGTGGAACGATACACCTGCCGGAAAACCGATACTTTCAAAACCGGAAATTATTGATTATGCCCGACATTTCGGACAAGATACCAAAGAACTGCACGAATTCCTGACGCGTTTCGACTTTGAAGAATGGGTTTGTATGGAACTTTTTGTGGATTACGTTTACGGACGAGTAGACAAAAGTGGTAGCGTAGGAAGTGACGCGGTAGAATATCTAAACATCGTTTCGGGTACTTTTTTTACCGATGAAGCCGAACTGGCACTTCATAATTATATCGGATTCAACAACAATAAATTTGAATACAACTACGACGGATCGCCACCATTCGCGACGTTCCCGGATTGCCCGCTTTGGATTGTCCAGGTGACAAGTCAGAAAAAATATGAGTCGAGTGCGATTTTCTTTATGCCGGCAATTTGGTGGAAAGATGCCCGTATGACCAGCGAATCGTATGCCTATAGTCATTTTACCGTGAATTCAAGATGGAACAAGTGGTATAGTGGCTCTTTCGATAAAAACCAGGATAAGTGTATCTATTGGCGAAATCGAATCGGAAGTTATGCTCCGAATTTTATCGCGCGCGAAAGCGGTTCAACGATTCCGTTTGTCTACCGTGATATCCATTTCGATGTGCTTAGAAATCGGGTGTTTATACCGCAATCCCGATCGGAAGAGATGTGTTATTATGATTTGTCGGATTTTAAAACCGAGCATAAAACGCAGAATTTCCTTAAAGATAGTGAGCTCGGATTTATCGAAAGTTCGGCCGAAGGGTATCGTTTTTATACCGACAAAAAACTGTTGATCACCGACGCGGACTTTAACGTGATTTCAGAATCCGCTTCCAAAATCGTTAATATTTACGAAGACGATTTCTGGAAAGTGGTGCTCGATAACAAAGGTGTTTTGATGACGAAAAAGGAATCAGCAGAGGAAAAACGTTTTAAATATAGTGAGCTTAAACTAACAACTTCGATCTATTCGAATAATCCGAATAGTTTGACAATTTATGTGAATGCAAACCGTTCGGTGATTTTCTTCGGAAGCCAAAATCTGCTTTCCATTGTCGACACTTCGTTTACGGTCACGAACATGAGTCTGGACCGTCTGTTTAAAAAAGAAATCGCGCCGTATTATTATAATAACCGCCAGGTAAGAAAGTTTTTCGCGCTTTCTGCCGAAAGACAATTACTATTAACGGATAGCGGCGTTTTCGAATTGGGAAGCGACGAAAAACCAAAAATGATCAGCCAAAAGCTAAAGGAAATCACAGGAGAAGTTTTGTTCTATAACGCAATAAAAGACGACGCTTTAAACGGAATCTGGTTTGTTGCCGGTATGGATCGTTTGGTTTTTACCGACGTGAATTTCGAAAAAGGCTATGTGTTTAATTTCACCGAACAAGACCTTTCGGACGAACACGTCAATACCTACCGTAGTAGCGAGCTCTTTTTTGATAAGGACGGGAATTTATGGTATTCGCTTTTTGGACCGATGCTTAAAAAAATCGCCAGAAAGGAACTCGAATCGAAATTAAAAACAGCTATCGCCTTCGGAAAATAAAAGTTATGGAGACACAGGAATTACCACAGGCTTTTCAAAAAGGACTTTGCTGATACTATTACTGGATTTTATACAATCCGACCAACCAAAAATAAAATATTATGGAAAAAATGACGCTTAAAGAAGCCAAATCCATTCTTAAAAAACACAAGCTCGAAGCCGACGGAAAACACCTTTTTGATGCGTTTAACAATTTTGAATTATTGGAAGCATTACTGGTGGCGGGAGCAGACGCAAACTACGTTGAGGCCCAGTTCAACGTTCCGGTACTTTCACTGGCCTATAGCCGACAAGAATATACAAATTTCGGATTGCTTCTGGAATATGGCGCGAATCCCGATGTACCTTCAAGCGTGTTTACGAATCGTGAACCGATTATTTTCGAAATTACGAGTCCACAAACAGGGGTTGACGGCTTTCTTTATCTTATGATCAAAGCTGGAATCGACTTGAATCAAATACATCCGGAATCGGGATATACCTTGTTGCAACACGCCGCAAGCCGGTATTTTGTTTCGCTTGAAAACCTAGAACATCTGATTGCGAAAGGTGCTGATCCGAATCTGCCAAACCAGGATGGACAAACGCTTTACGACTTGATCGACAGCGAAAAGATCAAACTTGATAAACCGGTTTTACTTGCCTTAAAGAAACATCAAACGGGTTATGTCGAACGTCCGATAGCATTTCAGATAGTTGCACCGCCCCAAAAACCGGAATGGGACACTTATTTTTCTTGTCCCCGTGGTTCGTTCCGGGTTGTAAAAGTGCTGGGTAAAACCGATGATACCCTTACTGTTAGAATGTATCGTACCGAACGACACGACATCGATTTTCCGAGAACACATACCGATTCGTTGAGCATCATTTTTGCGCTTCTGGAACATTCGAAAACGCCATCGGAATGGAAAGATGCGGTTTCGGTATTCCATTTCACGGGTAATCATGCTGTTTTGGCACGCCATTATATCCAATCGCATATCGTTTCGGATTTTAATCTGACAATGCACGCCGAGATATGGGAGGAGAAAAATTATAAACCTTTCGACGATATGTCTGAAGAAACGCGTGAAAAATTACAGCAAGCTACAATGACGATTACCGTAACCGAACCGGAAATGCTCAAAACGATCGAAGTAGGAAGCTGGGCTAAAATCCCGGGATTCAACGTTGCACCGCTTTGGTATCTCGAAAACAAGACGACTTCGCAGTATTACTTTTTTTATATCAGTGGTGGTGGCAGATGGATCGCAAAAGAAGGCGAAATCGGTGTGGAAGCGAAAGGTAAAGTCATCGGAGGCATTGCCAGCGGCGGGTATTATAAAGAAGAATACATTCGGGCGGAAGCGTTCGTTTCAAAGAAATTTGAGGAAGGTTTTGAGCTCATCTATAAAAATTTTGATACGGCTTACAACCTTGAAGAAGGAATTGAGGAGGCAGCAAGGGAAGCGAAAATCAACGAAAATAAAAATCAGGATTACAGCGAAGCAGCATTTGAAGCGTTAAAACAGAAAGATGTTGAAAAACTGGCCGAGATACTCAAAACCGGGGTTCATCCGGATACACTGAAAGACAATTATGGAAACAGCATGCTTGAAGCTACCGGAGGGGCCTACTATCCGGAAGCGTTTCATCTCGAAATGCTTAAGCTTTTGCTGGCTTCCGGAGCGAATCCTGATACGGCCAATTATAATGTACCGCTTATCCATAAAATAGCCATACGTTCCAAGAACGAAATTACCGATGAAATGGTGCGACGTCTTGTGGAAGCCGGTGCCGATGTGAACGTTATTTCATCGAGAGAAGCGCAATCGACATTACAGTGCGCTTGTCGCGGAGGAATGCTTTGGTTTGTACAATACTTGCTCGAAAACGGAGCCGATCCGAATTATAAAGATAATGACGAAGAAAGATCCGCGTTGCAGTATGCTTTGGAGGCACAAAGAAATGCTACTGCCATAATCGATTTGTTGCTTCAGTACGGAGCCGACAAGAATTCGCTTTATGCCTTTTATCGTTACGACAACGCATTTGAAAGGGCTGGAACCCTGGAAACCGTTGAAAAGCTGATCGAAATGGGATTCGATATCAATATGCTGAATGGTCACAAATACCCGGCACTATTTAAAATCGCCGAATACGGTTCGGTGAAAATGTTTGAGGCTTTCCTAAAACGGGGTGCAACTTTCGAACTGCATCAGATTTTGTATAATATCACGGTACGATTCAGGATGAATGATAAAGCGGTCATCGAAAACCAGATTCAAAAACTGCGTATTCTGTATGACCTGGGATATGCGTTGATTTCGATTACGGACAACAATCCGCTCCAAACACTGGTTGAAGATAATCTTATCCGACGTAAGAAAATTGCCAAATGGGAAGAAAAAGCCCTGCTTGATCTTTGGGAAATGGATTGTGTTCCAAGGCGTATGTATAAACTCAACGAATTATACGAGTATGTGACAAAAGTGAATTGCAAGCCAATGATGGAGAAATGCCAGGAGCGCATTGCAACCATTCAAGCCGCGTTAAATTAACAACTGAAACGATCCAAAACTTTATACAATCCGACCACAAAAGACAAAATATTATGGAAAAAATGACGCTTAAAGAAGCCAAGTCCATTCTTACAAAACACAATCTAGAAGCCGACGGAAAGCACCTTTTTGATGCTTTTGGGAATCTCGAAGTATTTGAAGCACTTCTGGCCGCCGGTGCCGATGCGAATCATTTTAATACCTATTTTAATGTTCCGATTCTTTCGTTAGCCTATACCCGAAAAGAATATTCAAACTTTAAAATGCTTCTGGAATATGGCGCGAATCCGGACATCCCTTCAAGTGTGTTTGAGAATCGCGAACCGATTATTTTCGAGATTGCTTCTCCGCAAAAAGGAGTGAGTAGTTATCTCCGACCGATGATCAAAGCCGGAATTGATTTGAATCAATGGCACCCGGAATCGGGATATACCTTGTTACAACACGCCGCAAGCCGCTATTATGTGTCGCTTGAAAACCTCGAATATCTGATTGAAAACGGTGCTGATCCGAATCTGCCAAACCGGGATGGAGTAACGCTTTATGACTTGATCGACAGCGAGAAAATCAATCTTCGGAAACCGATGGTACTCGCTTTGAAGAAACATCAAACAGGTTATGTTGAGCGTCCAATCGAATTGCAAATCATTCCACCGCCTCAGATACCAAAATTAGATACGCATTTTTATCATTCGCTTGGTTTGTTCCGTGGGATAAAAGTGCTGGATAAGACCGATGATACACTTACCGTACGAATGTATCGAACCAAACAATACGACCTCGATTTCCCGAGAACACATACCGATTCACTGAATATCATTTTTTCACTTTTGGAACATTCGGAAACACCATCAGCCTGGAAAGATGCGGCTACTGTATTCGATTTCTGGAAGGATCACGCTGCCGTGGCACGTCATTATATCAAATCGCATATCGTTTCGGATTTCGATTTAACGTCTCACGCCGACCTTTGGGAGGAAAGTGGATATATGGCTTTTGACGAGATATCGGAAGAAACGCGTGGAAAATTGCGACAGGCTACGATGACTATCACTGTAAACGAACCGGAGATGCTTAAGACGATCGAAGTAGGAAGTTTGGTTAAAATCCCGGAATTCATTGTTGCACCGCTTTGGTATCTTGAGAACAAGGCAACGTCGCAGTATTATTTCCTTTATATGAGTGACGGTGGCAGATGGATGGCGAAAGAAGGTACTATCGGTGCGGAAGCAAAAGGAAAAGTTATTGGCGGCATTAGCAAAGGCTACCATAAAGAACAAAACAATAGAGCGGAAGCATTCGCTTTTAAAAAATTAGAGGAAGGTTTTACGCTCGTCTACAAAAATTTTGACACGGCTTATAACCTCGAAGAAGGAATAACGGAAGCAGCGCGGGAAGTCAAAAACAATGAAAACAAAAATCAGGATTATAGTGAAGCGGCCATTAATGCGATCAAAAAGAAAGATGTGGCCAAGCTTGCGGAAATTCTAAAAAAAGGTGTTCATCCGGATACCTTGAAAGAAGAATATGGAAAACTGGCACTCGAACGTATCGCTAATGAATATATTCCGCAGCAAGTCCATCTTGACATGCTTAAATTAATGCTCGAAAACGGAGCCGATCCGAATCATGAGTTGTATGAACACGAACCTTTGTTACAGAAAGTGTGCCGACACGCGAAAAATGAATTTGCGGATGAAATGGTACGCGCATTACTTGATGCCGGAGCGGATATTTCGACCGTTGGATCTGAATTGTACCAATTTACTTCGAACCTGCAAGCCGCTTGCCAGGGCGGTATGTTGTGGTACATTGAGTACCTTCTGGAAAAGGGTGCCGATGTGCATTATAAAGATGAGAATGGCCTTTCGGCATTGAATTATGCCGTGAGAGCGGAACGGAATGGGGTTGAAGCCATCGATTTACTGCTCAAAAACGGAGCGGATAAAAACGATCTGAATCTGTTTTACGGTTCCGAAAATGTGTTTGAATATGCCCAAACTCCTGAAGTCGTGTATAAGCTTGTCGATTTGGGATTTGACATCAATATGCCACGCTATAACAGCGATTATCCCGCGATCCTTACGGTTGCCAAAAGAGGCTCCGTGACCATGTTTGACACCTTCCTGAAATTGGGTGGAATGGACGAAATGCACCGCATTCTGGATAGTCTGTATGATCGTTTGGACCAAAATAGTCAATCCACGATCGAGGAACAAATCGAAAAGATGCGACTGATGCAAAAGCACGGACATTCGTTGCATTCGTTTTCCTATTTCAATCCAATCGAACGGCTTGTCGATAAGAATCTTAAAAGGCGCAAAAAAATTACCAAATGGGAAGAAAAAGCCTTGTTAGATCTTTGGGAAATGGATTGCGCACCAAGACGTTTGAGTGAGCTTAACGAACTATACGAATACCTGACAAAAGTGGATTGTAAGCCGATGATCGAAAAATGCGGAAACTATATTACCGAAATTCAAGCGGCTTTAAACTAATACCTGAAGAATATTCAAATGGAAAACTATTACGCTAAAGTCGTCGACATATTTGAAAGGCAATTCGATGTCCCTGTTACCGAAGACGGTACGGTTCAGATATCGAGTGCGCTTAAAATAAAAGCACTGGAAACCAATGCGCTCAAGGTTTTTTGTCGCAATAACGAACTCCGGACGCTTATTGCTCCCAATGCGATTTCGGTTGGATGTAACAAAAATAAACTGACATCGCTACATCTCGAAAACGCCGAAAGTGTGCATTGCGGTGAAAACAAAATCGCGGAATTGCAGGCACCAAAAGCTACGGTCGTGAAGTGCTACATTAACTGTTTGACCGAATTACGGCTTGATAGCGCAGTCGAAATAGAATGTTACGGAAACAACGATTTGACCGTTATTTACGCTCCGAATTTACGCAAGATCGATAAATTTGAAAATCTCGTGCAAACGGAGAATTTTGCTTCGCGGAAAGAAATCGATATCACGCTTAAAAATCATTTTGATCGCAGAAATCCGGAAGGCTATACAACCGAAACATTCGATCTTGAAATCGCACTCGATCTGGACAAACCCAGAACAATCGATACGGTTAAACTCGTGATATCGATTTACGATCCGGCGGTGCAATTTGAAGTTTTCCTGATGGAATTAAAGGATCAATTCGGGCAGCAGGACCATATCGTAAAACAAATAGAATTTCCTTTTGAAGTAATTCAACCGATGTATTTTGCCTTTTCCGTTCCGATACGATCCTATGTTACGGGGACAAAAAACCTATTGGATATTATTCGGGAAACACCAGAAAGTGAACGTTTGTATGAAAGAGAATTCCATATTGACGTGACGTGCTATCTCGAATCCCAAAACACGCAGGATAAAATTTATACCAAGACGTTTGTAATCGATAATCCGTTTTACGGACGTTATCAATGGGAATTGGATACGTTTACCGAACCGGCAAAAGTTTTACAAGACGAAAAATACCTGTCGGAGGCGCTTGCAAACGTTTCGGATGATCTTGAAGAAGCGTTGCTTGAACTTTTTGAATTACACAAAGACCAAATTGCAGAAATCGCGGAATTCGTGGATGGTATTTCCTACGATATCCTGCCACACGAACGTTATGCTGCCATTTCATTCAGAATAACCGAAGACGAGGAAAAATACAGCCCGGCCGATTGGGAAAACTACAGTTTGTTGGAGTACAGCAATTGCAAGTCGGAGAAATTTAAGGTGTTTTCGAAAAGCTTATTTCAATTGTTTTTTGAAATCCAGTCGAGTTCGGATGATTTTGAAGACATAGAAGCGCGTATCAACGATTTGTTGCTAACGGCAATTGCTAAGGCCGTTTTGCGTTCGTCGATAGCTGAAAAACTGCGCGATTGCGGGATTACGAATGCGCCATTACTTACGGACACTTTTGATAAAACTGTCGAATACATTGTTTCCGTTTCGGAATATGGAGAAGATCCGTTTAATTACTGTGAATCGGTTATTTCGAATACCGAAACGAAACCTGTGGACAAACGCATCTGCCTTGATAAATTTTAAGATATGAAACAACTTAAAACCCGCGAACTGCTTTACGACGGAATGGAAGGCGAATCGCTTTATAACGAAAGTCACTACTTTTTCGGGCGAAATTTTACAATGACGGAAATCTTGCGAAATCCATTCGCCAGACTCAAAAGAAAAATCGAAATCGAAAACGAAGCCTACGAGCAAATTATTTCGGATGCCGGATTTACAAGTGTAAGCTCGTTTTTTAAGCATTTGGAAGAAACCGAAGAAGTACAGTATCGCTCCCAAAACGGATTGTCGTTGTATTATGTGACGCACCTGCATATGCTATTTGTTTTTTCATTTGGCGAAACCCAGCCGGCACGTTATCAACTGTATTGCGAAGGCGTTTGGGAAATGTATGTGAATCGTTGGGAAGACACACCCTAAGTTATGATATAGAAAAAGCCTGTACTACTAGTACAGGCTTTTATTTGACTTAATTATTCGGGATTGTTATCGCTTAATCATTTTTTTGGTAAAGGAAATACCATCAGGAGTCGTTATTTTTAAAATGTAAGTTCCAGCAGCTAGATCGGCAATATTTAATAAATTGCTATGGCTGGATGTCCCAACAAATCGTCCATTTAGGTCAAATATATCTACGTGTTTTATTTCTTTATCGAAATGTACCGTTGTGGTAGCCGGGTTAGGGTAGAAGTTAAAATTAGAAGTAGTTGGATCGTTAAGACTTAAAACGTTTTCCACGCTAACTACATTTTTGAAAGTAGAACCCCAAAGTCCCTGATTGTCTTTTAATCGAATATTAAAAACATACAGCCCTACGGAACCCGGAACGGGAACGCCATTGGCACGGAATTTTTCGAAGGCACTATTGAAATTTCCATCAGTGGCTACGATAGGTGTTCCGTTTCCATAACCTGGATCGGTACCCCAAAAATATTCCCCTTGTATAATCTCAACAAGTCCTTCTGTTACCGAAGCTTCGACATTAACAACACTAGAAAAAGTGGAGCCCCATAGATTCTGGTTGTCTTTAAAACGGATGTTGAATTTGTGTAAACCAACACTCGGCAGGTTGATGCCCGAAGCGGCAATTTTTTCGAAAGCACTGTTAAAGTTACCATCGGCGGCTGCAATTACGATACCATTGCCTAATCCCGGATCGGTATCCCAAAAATATTCGGCTTGTGTTATGGATACTTGTCCCTGAACAAAGTTGGCCGCAAAAAAAGCTATCAATATATAAAGTCGTTTTTTCATCTCTTTTTATCGATACATTATTTCGAAAAACCAGAACCTGATACATTTAACTGGGTACCGGTTGTAATTCTTCTGGGTATGTTTAAATAATTTATTTGTGCTCGGTTACCACTGTCGGCTGGCCAATAATTGCTCCAACTGTTGGAACCACCTCCGTTACCGGCATCATTACGTGTTAAATCCAAATCGGTGTATTCCACTGCCGGAGAACCAGCGTTTACATTGGCACCGCTAACACTCTGACTGTTGGGATTGATGGTGAAATTCCCCGAAGTATTCGATCCCTGATTGGCAACATTATTTAAAACAAAAGAAGATTGCGACATGTTGTAGTATGCTGAAACCGTTGCATTCGAGTTGTAATTGTAGATCAGAAAATCACCGCCAAGTGCCAATACATTATTGTATACCGAAATGTTTCCGGTATTTCCAGTTGACAGATTGATTGTAATACATTCCCCATATTGACCTCCGCCGCTGGTTCGTGTATCGGCAACATTATTGGTGATTTCATTGGTACTTCCGTTTTTGACACCCCAAATGCTGATGGAACTTTGCGGAAGGAAGTTGTTTAAAATTTTAAAAGCATAGTTTCTTTGGTAATTGGTAATCCCGTAACTCGCAATATTGGCGATGATTTCAACGTCATCCGTAGCCAAACTGGTATCATCCGTATGGGTTACAAACAGCGATCCTACAGCATTACCGGTACATCTTCCATGCGATATAATTGTTTCACTATCTACTGTACATCCGGAAATATTGGTAGTGGCATTTACCTGACCGGCATCTAAGAAACTCAAAACAGAATTGAAGACGTTTAAAGTGGTTCGGCCACCGGTTGTAGCACCGGAAATGGTAACACTATTTGCAATGGCATTGTGAAGGGTAACCACTCTTCCTGCCAGTGGCGTTATGACAACGGTTCCCTGCAGTTTGTATTTTTGATAATTGGTTTCCGAAACAAAAGTCAACGACTTATTGATCGTTATATTTTCAATATAGGCGGCATTTGCATTTTTGGGTTTGATAATGATTCGGTCCCCGTTTGTTGCGGCTGTTATTGCGGCACTCACGGTTGCGTAAGCACCATTGGCTCCGTTTTCCCGAACATATAAATCGGCAGCTGAGGTTATCGAGGTAAACAGACAGGCGATGGCACTAAAAAGTACTATTTTTTTCATTGCGCTTTTTTAGGAATTGAATTTTAGTTGAAGGGTAATCGGTTTGTAAAAAGGGTACCATTATTTTTTCACGGATTCAAGTGAATGGTGAAAAAATAATGGTAAAGGGTATTGTTTTTATTTTTCCAGTTTCATCCAGAAATAATCGTTCCAACCTTCGATCAGTCTTGTTGGATCGGTATTTTTAGTTCTGTCCTGCTCCGGACTTTGTACGATTCTTTTATCTTTTACAGCAAAGCTATATTTTCGCGGTTTTGTTTCTCCTTCAATAGATAGTTCCACTTTATAGGCACCGTCCGTAAGGTTGGCAAATTTGAATTCTCCCGGTTTGTCTACCAATTTTAAAGCACATCGGTATTCATTCCATTTAGCTTGCTCTACCTGAGCCACATTTGGAGCTCCCGTTCCGTATTGTTGTGCAAATGGCTTGTTGTCTTTTAGAACTTTCACGCTCCATTTTACACTTTTATTTGTTTTTCGGCTGTTGGCCGGATCGGGCTTGAATTCTTCGTGGTTAAGATAATATCCAAAAACCAGGTTCCCGGATTCATCATAATTCATATAGGCATAATCATTCCACGGACCGCGTGTTACGTACATTTCGTTCATGGCAGAGTAGGCGTCGGGATTCGTTAGTTTTTGAATTTCGAAATTAAACGAATAGTACATTTTATCACCTGCGATAAAATCAAGTCGGTATTCGCCGGTACCCCATTTTTTAACATCAATTTCAGTTCCACCAACCCATTCGCCATCGCGTTTGTATCGGCTGTCAGGAGTATTGTACTTTATTTTTTTGCCATCGTCAAATTGTTGGAATCCGTCATATTCGAAGTACGTGATGTATTGATCCCCTTTATATACTTTAATTTTTAGAAATTCGGCCTGGTCATGAACGGTGTTTACGGTAGCACCACTAGCTGTTTTGTTTGGAACAAAAGTAGCCGTATACCCGGAAAATCGGGTTAGACCACCTGTTCCTATTGATGTTCCGTACAATAAGGAATTAAAAGTAACTGCCGGCGTTTGTTTGTACATATTCCAGTCCAGTTTTAAGGAAGACGTTCCGCTGGAAGCACCGCCTTTATTTTTTACCTTTTTGGCAACTTTTTCACCTGTATCAACAGCTTCTTCGGCTTTTTTTACCGTTTCGACTGCGTTATTGGCTTGATTTGCAGTATTTCGGATTTTACCTAAAAGCTGCGCATTGGAGCTGGTAATCGAACCAAGCAATAGTCCAATGATTACTAATTTTTGTTTCATTTTTTTTCTGATTATTGGTTGAATGCAAGACCTTTATTCGGAATTACGATGCAATAATAAATCAAAGAAAAATGAGAATTTTGACTAATGAATATCTGTTTGTTTTTGGAAGATATTCGTAGAAATTGGACGAAAATTCGTTTTAGTGCTATTTATACATGAAGGTTTTCAAGCAAAACCAGAAACTCCTCTTTTTTGCGTACGGAAAGGGGAATGGATGTCTTGTTTTTCATGACAACCGTATTACCGCCATCCGATTTAATAAAATGGTCGAAATAGGCCATATTGATCAAATGCGATTGGTGCGTTCTGAAGAAATTGTGAGGCGCCAACATCGTTTCGTATTCTTTCAGATTAGTTGAAACAATGAGTTTTGGCGCATTAATAAAATTAAAAGTAGTGTAATTTTTATCCGATTCGCAATGCACGATATCCTGAATATTGACCGAATAAATACGATCGGCTGTTTTAAGAACCAATTTTTGCAAATTTTTGGGTCTTTCCAGATTGCTAAACAAGTTGTTGAGTTTTATATCAAAAACTTCCTTGCTAATCGATTCTTCCGCCTTTTTAACGGCTTCCACCAAATCGGCCGGATCCAAAGGTTTTAGCAGGTAATCAATAGCTGAAAAACGAAAAGCCCGGATGGCAAAGTCTTCGTAACCTGTAATGAAGATTACTTTAAAATTAATAGGTTGTAGCTTTTGAAGCAAATCAAAACCGGTTCCGTCGGGCATTTCCACGTCAAGAAAAACAATATCCGGCGCCAATTGTTTGATAAGACTTACTCCTGATGTTACCGAATCGGCTTGGCCAATAATAGCAATATTGGGACAGTTTGATTTTATGGTGGCGATATTTTTCTTTCGAATGGTTTCAATATCGTCGATGACAACAGCTTTTAACATAGGTAATTAATTTTCGTAAATGTAAGGGATTTCAAAGGAAACTTTAGCACCCACAATATTGGTATGCTGATCCATAATATTATCGGTTTGTACCAGAAAATCCTGATTTTTGGTATAACCAATCAAACGTTCTTTGGTAATGGTCATCGCCAATGATTTGTGATTGGTTGTTTTTTTGTCGGTTTCAAATCCTTTTCCGTTATCGGTGACTTCAAAGAATAATTTGGCTTCCTTCAGATAAAAATGAATGGAAATCATACCTTCTTCCGATTTATTGCTTAAACCGTGCTTGATTGCATTTTCAATAAACGGCTGCGTTAGCATTGGCGGTAAAAAGATGGTTTCCGAATCAATTGCGTCTTCGATAGAAATGGTATAGTTGAATTTATTGTTGTATAAAAGTTGCTGAATCGCCAGATAATTCTGTGTCATTTCAACTTCTTCCGAAAGCGAAATATAGTTTTCGTTGGAGTTTTCAAGAATCTGACGTGTCAGTTTTGAAAATTTACTCAGGTAATCGACCGCTTCTTTGTCTTGTTTATCCTGAATTAGCCCCTGAATGTTATCGATAGAATTAAAAATAAAATGCGGATTCATTTGTGTAACCAATAGTTTCTGTTTGATCTGGTCTTTTTCGAGCACCGTAATCGCTTGTTTTTGTTTGGTATTTCGGTAATAAAAGTAACCTCCCAAAAGAAACAATAAAAGCGCGCCCGAAAGTCCGATGAGCCAGTTGTTTTTAACGGCCGTTTTCTTTTCGCCTTCGAGTTTAATGGCAGCTACTTTTTTGCCCTGAACTAACTTCTGGTTAAGTGTCTTTTTCTCAAAATCGTATTTCAGCCGTTGTTGCGCCAATTTATTTCGGGATGTTTCCAGTGCCGATTTCTTTTCGTTTTCGAGCTTGATGACCGATAAATGCTTTTGTTGTTCTAATTTAACAGCGGTTAATTTCTGTTGCTGCAGGATTTTTTGCTGCAGTTCTTTTCTTTCAAAATCGTATTTCAGCCGTTGTTGTGCCAACTCGTTTTTTGAGGCTTCCGTATTGCTCGAATCTTTTACAGCGATCCAGGCTTCGTATTTTTTAAGTGCCTTGTCATATTGTCCGCTATCCTTGTAGATCCGATACAATAAGTTACTCATACCGGTTCTGGAACTAATGTTTTTTAATTTTGAAGTGAGTGCATAACACATTTCACCATATTCAGCTGCTTTTTCATAATTTTTTGATTTGTGAAAGATTCTAGCAGCATTTCCATATACGCCCTGTCTGGAAAGGTCATCTTTACATAAAGCCAACGCCTGATCGAGGTAGATTTGTGCCTGAGCACTATCGCCCATGTCGCTACTGGAATTCGCCAACTGTACCAATACCAGTGATTCTGCCTGTGGATCTTTGTTTGGTTTTATGATTTCGTAGGCTCTCAGGTAGCTTTTGTGCGCTTCCGATAATTTTTTAAGTCGCGTGTAGGCAACTCCTATATTGTTGTAGATAACCGCAATTGTATGTCGGTCGCTTTTCCATAATTCGGATTCCGGAACGTCAAAATAAACCAGAGATTTTTTTAAGTAAACAATTGCCTTTTCCCAATCTTGTTGTGCTATACAGGTTGTTCCGATTTCCTGATTCACATGTGATATACCGGATTCGTTTTTGATGCTTTCGTAGTATTTAAGCGCTTCAAAAAAGTTTTCAAAAGTTTTGGGCCAATCGGCCAATTTTCGATAGTAAGTGCCTTTGCCAATCATGGCCATGGCCATGGTTTTATAATCTTTCGTTTCTTTCCAATATTTTATGGCCATATCAAAATGCCCCGGTGCTTTAGTATCTCCATCAAAGGTTTCTTTTTTGGCGATATTGTAGTAATAAGATCCGGCAGCATACTTATATTCTTTCTTCATCTCTGGAGTGAGATTATCCATTTTGAGTCCTTTGGAAAAAATAGGAAGCAATTGGTTGTAATAAGCAATGTGTTGTTTGCTCCAGCCAACAGAGTTATCCATCCCCGCAAAAATAGTGTTTATGCGAACCATATCGTTGGTTTTAGGATTGGCGAGAATAGTATTTATGGAGTCAATTGTCTTATCCTGAGCATAACCAGTCGAAGAAATGAAGAAAAATACAATTACAGTGGCTAGCCAAGTAGTTTTAAACATAACGGAATTTTGGAGGTTATAAATTCGACGTTAAATGTAAGTAATAAAAAAATAACTTTTTTAGAAATAAAGCACCAAATTCACTGCTTTACTGTTACGTATTTGTACGTAAAATTTTAAATAATGACGCTGTTTTCGAGATGTTAATTTCAATAAAAAGAGATTCATTTTTTTGTTGTTAACTCTTGTAAAAAAAAGAATGTAGCGCTACGAATTTTCATTGTGATGCAACTAAATTGTTATAAATGGCTACAAATTTTCATTTGTCCTTTTTATTGTAAGATTAAACTTTATCTTTAGCATATATACTTATAACCTTAATCTTATATCCCTTTATAATGGATGCTAAAAAACTTGAACTGATGCGCACCATAGGCGAAGCCTATAGCCCTTATCTTGAAACCGGTAAATCGTATCATAAAGATGTAACCAAAAGTACCTACGGCGCTCAAAGCAGTGGTATATTTTATACCAAAGACGGTATAAAATACAATCATAATACAAATCTTCCTGAAAAAGAAAGAAAGAAGTTAAATAAAGAACTACGAGAATTACGCGAAAATATAAGTGAATTGCGTGGCAGTGCCGACCTTGATGGGCTTTACAACGATCTGCCCGGAAATACGAAGGTGCGGTTTACTTTTGTTAAAGATCAGCCGGTAGCGATGCAGATATATGGCGTGGCCGAGCTTATTTCGGGCATCAAAGAAGAGCTTCTTGAAAATACCATGCGGGTTATTGATCAGGGCGCTTTTAAAAAAGCTACGGGTATGGGGGATTTTGTAGAACAGGCCGATAAGATTAATATTGCAGGGAACTATAGCGTTGCGTTTGAAAACAAGACGTTTTCTCAGGATTCTTTTTACGGACTTGGAATGGACTTGTTGAATACTGCGCTAGGTGAGCAGTTGCAACGCATTTGGTTCCATCTGGAAAATGACAAACTTACTGTACAAACCGAACCGGCATTCCCCGAACATGGTCTGCATGCTATTGAAGATGCTTCTGTGGACCTGGACCCGGCTTTCGCCAAAAGAAAAGAAGCAACTGCCGAAGCCATTCGCCTGCGTCATGAGTTTTTCAGGTCGGTTGGAACCTTGCATGACGAAATACTATACCTGAACATTGGTGGTTTCCGGGATCATAACTGGCCGGGATATACTTCGGGAACGATTGCCGCGAAATTCCGTGTGATTTATACCGAAAATACAACTATTGTAATAACCGACGGTCTTTCGGATATTTATGCTAAAGAACAAGAGGATAAGGAATTGGCTTATAATGGAACAGGAGCAGAGTACTATTTAGAATTTGACAGCATTGTGCCGTTCTATAAAGTAAGAGATCATTATGCGCTGGCTTTACTCAACAGTGTGACGCAAGTGGCTTTGAGACATGGTAAGTTTAAGGAGCTGATTGAAAAATTTGAATCGCTTACATTACAGTTTAACACTGCCGATGTGGAGACTTGGGTGATTAGGGACAATGATGCCAATAATGAACCGACTACATTCTTTAATAGTACGCAGTACGATGCTAAGAAACCTTTTGGTACGTTGCTAACCCTTGGATCGAAAAGCCTTCCGAAACATATACGACTGAATATTGAAGAAGTAGCACTGATAAGTGTAAAACCGTTCGGAAAAGAGTGGTTTGGTAAGGATAAGCTCTCCAATTCGGATGAAGCGGTAAAAACAGCTACCCGTATGAACATGATCAAAGCATTTGAAGCGGATGGATCGTTTCATACCATACCGGTTTCGTACGTATAACACTTTAATAAACAACATTGAGCTATAATACAGTGCGCATATGCAACAGGAACCTTTATTTATAACGGATATCACCATTGGAGGCGAAATCCATACGGCAAAAATTTTCGGGAATGTCGATAAAACGACCAATTTTATTTATTATACCTTTCAATTGAGCGATGGAAAGCGTATTATGATTTCTAAATTTGACGGTGATAAATGGCAGATCACGAATAGTAATGACGGGACTAATGACCTGGCAGAGCAGTTGGGGAAAATAATCGATACCGAATAGCCTTTATTAATTCTGATTTTATCAAAAAAAAACGCCCGTTATATACGGGCGTTTCTATTGTGTTTTACTATTGCTTTAGTAAGGCAATATTCTTGATGTGGAAAAGGCTTGTAAATTTACTGGCATCATGTCCCCATTCGTTCGGTTTGGAGAAGGTAATGGAAATAGAATCCACGGTAATGCTTCTCCAAAGATCCGGATTACTGAAATCCAGATTTCGATGTCCGTTAATGTGTTCAATCTTAAATAGACCTACTCTAGGGTTGTCAAAAATAATGTCTTTCAGACGTACCACTTTTCCGTGCATCTGACCCAGACTGTATAGTGCAAGCACTTCCATGCCATCCAACGAGTATTCGATCTCGTAATCGTCCGAAAGGATCAGTTTGCGTTGCTCCGGTGTAAACGTAATTTCATCATCGTCATCGTCTTCTTCCAATGCAATGACGGTATTATAAATACTATCGCTAAAGTTGTCTTCCTCCTGGTATTCCGGTTGTTGTTTGATTTCGTTGTGATAAACCTCAACTTCCTGTGTCAGGGTAGGGTCGAACAAATCGAGTGTTTCTTTTACATCTACTTCTCCTTCAAGGAAAAAAGTAATACCATTTGCTTTGGCACTGGCTGGCGTTTCGCCACCCCACTCGGCCAACGCGGCAGGTACGTCCATATCGTTGATGAAAAATGTGAAAGAAACTTCACCTTCGGCTTCTAAAGCACATGGGAATTCATCGACAAACACACCGTTGCGTTGTGTACTAGCACAATTTTCAGGGTTGCTGATGTCGGTTCCCAATACGATTTTTTCTTCCGTACCGTTTACAGTACGTTTGGCATAAAAAGTACCTTTTGTACCGATAATGGTCACGGCATCTTTACCCGCCTTTACGCTTATAGTGGCTTTGATCATCGGATCGAAGTACGGCCATGGGCTCTCTACCCGTGTATATTCCAGTTTTACGCCGGTGACACCCACCATGCTTTTAATTTTGTCAAAAAATCCCATAATTATTTTTAGTGTTTAATTTCTTTTTGGTTATCTGAATCTTTAAATTTTCTGAATAATCAGCTGTCTGTTTACGCTTTATACCGACCTTTATTTAAGAATCCGTATTGCTTTATTTTTAATGGTATAAGTACTGTGCCTTTATGGAGCAAACAAGCTAAAATAACAATAAAAATTATTTCTACAATACCGTGATAAAAAAGTTATCGCTAATTTCTTAATTTAATAAAGAATTCGTAATTTGAAAATGTGATGTATAGCGGGATATTATATCAATCCATAGTGTATGATAAATTTTTCTGTTTCGAATCGTTCCGACAACTGTTACTTTTTTGCATCGGATTCTCTTCTCTGAAATCGTAAACTTTTAGACTCTAAACTCTTTTATAAGGGTGGAGTCTATGGTTTGGATATCCCGTTATAGTGTGCAAATTACGACTTAATAAGATGTCTGTATTTGTAAATGATTATTCGTAGTTGTTTATTGAAAGTTTGTAGGCGATTGTAATAAAAGCGTCCTATTAGTCATCGGTAACGTACTGTATTTCCAACTGTGTCATTACACCGACCGTGCCATCTTCGAGGGTTGTATTTTTTACGGTTACCGGAGCCTCAAGCCTTTCTGCGGTTATGCTTATATCCCGCAATTCCAAAATACGTTGTTGCTCACCGGGTTGTAACGGTCCGCCGGAGTCGCTTACGCAAATCAACAGCTTGTTGTCTTTTAACAGTAATTGTACGGCAATCGAATGTTGGTTGGAACCTGTTATTCTTTTTATGGCATTGGTAAGCAACGGCTGCGTGAGCATTGGTGGAAGGTAAATGGCCTCGGTATCCATACCGTCGTCATCAACCGTAAAATTAAAGCCGCCGGGATAAAGCAACTGCTGAACCGTGAGATAGTTGGTTATCATGGCGATCTCTTCATCCAGCGAAATAGAGTCGCCCGTACTGCTTTCCAGTATTTGTCGGGTCAGACGGGTGAATTTGGAAAGATAGGAGGCGGCTATATCCGGCTTGTCTTCCCGGATGAGGTTTTGTATGCTCTCGATCGATGACGTTATAAAATGGGGACTCATTTGTGTGAGTAGTAATTGCTGGCGTAACGTAGCGCTCTTTTTGGATAGCAGTAGATTTTTCCTTTTGTTAAACCGGTACAATACCAATGTAACGGTAACCAGAAAAAGCGTTACAGCTACCGAAATGCCTATTTTTACGTTATTGCGGAAGCTTACTTGTTCCTGTTTCACCCGTTGTAGTTCGCGCTGCTGTTTAAGGAGCTTGTTTAGCGTTTCGACTCTTCCGGTTTTAAAGTTAAAGGCCATCTTATCGGTCGTAATTTTTTTTTGTGCGGCATCGTACCGTTCTTCAAGCAATTCGTGTTCCTTCAGATAACGGGAGGCGGTTTGAAAACGGTTCATCGCAAAATACAGCTCACCAAGGCAAAAGGCAGCTACCGAAAGCCGATCGTTGTTATTGGCGGCTAAGGCATCGCGGTACACGAGCTTTAATTGATGTTCTGCTTCTTTGTACTTTTCGTTAACGGTGCATATTTTTCCGTATTGGATACGGTTATCGTTCACATCCACTTTGTCATACTGTAACGCAGCCTGCAAAGCCATCCGGAAATAGTGTTCGGCAATTTCGGTGTTATATACTGTAGTATAGGGTTCGATATAGCATTGCCCCAACGAATTGTAAATGTTATCCAGGTTGTACAATTCCGGTATTCTTTGTGCCAAAACCAACGCTTCTTTCAGCATGGGGATAGCCCGTTCGGTATTTATTTTTCGGTATACTTCTCCTTGTCGCCAAAGCGCCAGTTCCAGTAGGGTATCTTTTTTTAAAGGTCTTAAAGCTTTTACAGCACTGTCGGCATAGATCATTCCGTTGATAAACATTCCACTCTTTCGCCAACATGTTTCAAGGTTCATCAGACTTTTGGCAACGGTCTCCTTATCGTCTTGTTTCTGGAGGACTTCCACACATTCTTCGCCAAGTTTTATCGCGGTTTCGTAATTAGCGGTTTCGGTATACAGTGATGAAAGGTTATACAGACTCTGACCTAGTTTTTTGTCGAACTTGTGCATTCGGCAAAGGGCTATGGCTTTCTGAAACAGCGATTCGGCTTTTTCAAAATTTCCTTTTTCATTGTAGGTCGTTCCCAAACGATTCAGAATGTCGACCTGCATTTCGGGCGAAGTTTTCCCGTTATTATGTTGTGCAATCACTGTCTGCGGTAAAAACAACAGGAAACAGGAAACGAAGTATACAATACAGAATTGCTTCATGCAAGGTTGTTCTTTATTTTGTACGGAATCGCAAAACGGCTAACGGTGCCTTTTACAATGCCGTTATCAATGATGTTGGCGATTTCAATCGTCTCCTGTGTGGCATAGAGCCTTTCGGATGTAATTTTTGTAGCCATAGACCTGTGACCTTCTCTTGTTTCTCCGCTAAGGCCTTTTCCGTTATCTGTTACTTCAAAATAAAGCTTGTTGCGCTTTTTATAGAATCGGATTTGTATGCTGCCGTCTGATTTTTTTCCGGCGATTCCGTGTTTTACAGCATTTTCGATAAATGGCTGCGTGAGCATCGGAGGAATGAAGGTTGTTTCGGTATTAATCCCGTCTTCTGCGATGATTTTATAATCGAAATTATTATAAAGCAGTTGTTGTATCGCCAGGTAGTTCACCGTCATGTTGATTTCTTCTTTGAGACTGATGTATTGTAGCGAAGAGTTCTCCAGTATCTGAAGGGTAAGTTGTGAAAATTTCGAGAGATAAGCAACAGCTTCGTCATTTTTATCTTCGTAAATAAGGTTTTGTATGGTATCGACGGAGTTGAAGATAAAATGCGGATTCATTTGTGTAAGCAGTAATTGCTGTTTCAGTTCGTTGTTTCTGTTGGCCGCGATGGCTCTTTTCTGTCTGAAGTAAAAATATAAAAATATCAGAAGAGTGATCAACACGATAATGGTAAATATAAAACCGAACAGGAATACGTTCTTTTTGGCATTCGCCTGTTGTGCTTCAATTTTTTGTGTTTCGGTGGTAGCCTGAAGAAGGCTGTTTTGCAGTGCCAGTTGTTCGGTATCGAATTTTACCGAACGGGCTTCGGTATTGGTAAGCATTGCCTCACTCATCAATCCCATTTTGGCTTGTACCGCTTCTATTCTGTAACGATACGCCTGTTCGTAGTTGCTTTGTTTTTCATATAATTCTGCCAATAGCCGGTTGGCCAGAACATAATCTTCGCTTTCCTCGTCTAAGGGTTTTAACGCAATGCATTGCTCCAAAAAAGACTTCGCTTTTGGAATGTCGTTACCGGAAAGATAGCATTCTCCCAAATGCTTTAAAATGCGCATCCGGATATCGACATATCGATTTGTTTTTTCATGGGCCAATGCCGCGCGGTAATACTGTTTTGCCTTTTGGGAATTGCCGAGCATGGCATGGCAAAAGCCCAGTTGGTCCATTATGTAAGCTTTAGCATTATAAAAACCGGTGCCGGTTGTTACGGCAAGCGCTTCAGATAGTGGTTGTAATGCTTCTGCATATTTCTTCTGACTGATAAAAAAATTGGCATAAAGTACCTTGGCCGTAGCCGTGTTTTCTTTTTGATGCGCGTTTCTTTTGAGAATATTTAGTGCTTTATGGTGATAACCGGCTGCTTTGGTGTAATCTTTTTTAAATCCGAAGATCTGACCCATTACGCTGTAGCAATAGGCAATACCAATGGAGTCGTTAGACAGGCACATTCCTTCAAATGCTCTGGTAACCTGATAAAAGGCTTCGTCATATTTCCGGGATCTGACATAGGCTTGTGCGGTGCGATAGGCCGACCTGTCCCGAAGTGGCCTGTCGGCTACCATAAAGGCGACATCTACATCCAATTGCGCAATGGCAGCCTTGTAGTTCTGTCCGGCTCTGCTGTAGGTATCGGCTACATATTGTAGTGAGTCGATGCGTTTATAATCCTGGGCATAAAGGAGGCCGGCCGCATCGAAAAGAATGCAGTATAATATATATAACCAATTGATTTTAAAGTTTTTCATTGTTTCCGGCGCTTCGGGTTTTTACGGCTCATGCAATTAAAACTATAGCCGGGTAATACTGTTATTAGGTAGTATTACCCGGCTATAGCAATGATGTCGTTTTACAGTTCCAATGAATACCCTCTGTCCTGTAACTCTTCAATTTCTTCGTCGGTCATTACGGCTCCTTTTTCTTTAAGTTGGGCAAAGAAATCTTTATTGTTGTAGTAAGCCATTCCCAGTATGCTTCTTTCGTTGAGTCCTATAAAATCGTCACTTTCAACAACGAGGTTCAGGTTTGATCCGGCGTCGATGAGTTTTTGGATAATAGTAGGGGATACTCCATGTTTGTTTATTGTATATGCAAGTGCGCTCCATCCCAAATGATCAGTTTTATTCGCATCTGCGCCGCCGTTAAGCAACGATTCAACGATTCGGGCATAGATAGCTGTAGCATTATGACAGGCTTCGGCAATCATAGTAAGCGGTGTTTTGCCGTCTTTGGTTTCATTGAGGTCTACGAATTGGTTATGAGCCATACTGTCTATTATTCGGTCATAACCTTTTTCAGGAAACCAGGAATCTTCAAAATTAAGCGCCAGATAAATAGAAGGGGCATTATCTTTAGTAACGGCACTCATTAGTGTCTGTATTTCATTAAAATCCCGATCGTCTATCGCCGATGTTAACGCATCATGCATTTGCTCGCGCGAAATAGAAGCGGAAGGATTTTCGGAAGTGCTTTTTTCTTTTTTCGGCTCGGCCTGATTGTTTTTTTTGAAAAAATTAAATAAACCCATAATTAACACGTTGAATTAGTTTGTTCTTGTATATCCTTTACCCAGCTTTTCGTTGATCAGCTTGTCGCGCTCCTTTTCGGCTTTTTGCACGGAATCCAATTCTTTTACGTTTTTTTGACCGGCGGTTCCTGTTTTTCCGTAGGTAATATTTAATGTGGCACCATTCTGTATAATCTGCCAGAACTTATCGCTTTTGGCATCTTTATAGTGAAGTAGTACTGCTTCGCCTTCTGCCACTTTTATTTCCGATTTATAATAGGAGGAAAGGTTCCATGCCGCGGTCTCATAACGCATTTTTTCTCTAAGGTGATACAGGTATTCCGCATCGGCAACTTCAAACTCCAGTGTGTACAGATCCTTTTCAAGCTTCCGCTTTACAGGTTTCGATAGTATTACCTTGTTGGCAACATCGATTACCTTTAATGGCTCGTTATCGAATTGTACATAATATTGACCGTTCGACATTCCGCTGGCTGAAACTTTTTTGCCATATTGTAACGCCAGTTCTTCGTTGTGTTTTTGCGAATATTCACGATCATTTCTTTTTTGTCCTTCCTCCGGTGTGATGTCGAGCTTCATACCGTCGTTATACTGATGCATTACATCGTATTCGTCTTTTCGCGGATGTTCGGTTACCAGTTTTTTCCATTCTTCCATTGGAATCGGAAGTTTATTGAAATAAGGTCTTTCAATGTGTCCCGTTTCAAGTAATATTTGCAAAGCAAAGTCTTTAGAACCGATATCGCTTCCCGCATCGGGATGGTCTACGCGAACTTCTGCTGTTACTTTGGTTGCTTCAATGCTTTTTACCGTAATTGTATATAGTGTTGCCATTTTAAATTATTTGTAGCGCTAAGGTATAGAAATATCTTGCGCTACAATTTGTTAATGAAGATTCGTCGGGAACAAATGTATATTTGTTTCTGAAAAATTACATTCCGTCCATTTGACGTAAAAATGCCTCGCGTTGTTCGTCTTCCAGTTTTTCGTAGGCTTCGGCTTTTGCCTCGTCCTGCGGTACGCCTTCACCATAGCGATACATCAGACCCAGGGTTTCTGTTGCCCGTACATTTCCAAGCTGCGAAGCTTTGTCATACCAGGTTATCGCTTTTTCCATATCCTGTGGGATGTTGTTTCCTGTGGCATAAAAAGTACCCATATTATAGCACGCTCTGTCACTGCCCGCATTGGCCGATTTCAGGTTCCAGTTTGTTGCCGTTTCTGCATCGATTTCGGTTCCGATACCGGTGGCGTAATAGACGTACAGTTCAAACATGGCATCGGCATTGCCTAACGCAGCCGATTTTTGATGGTAGTCGAACGATACGGCATAATCCGGAGACAACCAGGATTCGCCGTTGTAATACAGCAGTCCCAGTTCGTACAACGCAGGACTATAGTCTTTTTCGCCTAGCTCTTTGTAGATGTCAATATATATACCGAGCGTTTCTTCCCCAAAGAAGGGCATTGATTTCATCGATTCGAAATAATATTTTGTATCTCTGAATAGTTGTTCGTGAGTGTATTTGCTAAAAGCATCATTGCTGATTATCGCTTTTAATTCGTCGTGATCAATACGTTCCATATTTTTTTGATTGGGTTATTATTTTAACGCTTCGAAATTTTTCAGCAATTTGTTGTATTCTTTTTTGTCAGACGGAGACGCTATCAGTGCTTCAATTTTTGGAAGCTGTACTCCGGCATCGGCTTTACGCTTGTGGTAAACCAGGAAATCGCCGTAATTCCAGTTGTTAAGGAAATACGATTTAATGGCAATACTTTCTTTGTAATTGGCTTCAGCATTGGTCAAATCTTTATTCATAAGGTAGCACGAAGCCAATTGATCATGTAGAAACGCTTTGTCGGTAGCATCCCACTCCTCGTTGAGTGCGTTCCGATATACATCGATTGCGTCCTGGTATTTGCGACTCATGATCAGCTTTCCGGCTGTATTGATAAAAGGTGTTGTTCTGCTGCTGGTTTCCGGAAATGACGAACTGTCAGAAGTAGTAGCATCCGATATGGAAATCTCACCGTTAAAAACAGAATTTTTCAGATAGTTAACCAGCTTTTCATCAGTATTGGTTTGATCAAAGAAATTTTGTAGTTGTTTGTAGTTCCCTTCGTTGAGAACCACATTGGCATTAACAGAATTGCTAAGCTTGTCATAAAGCGGATCGATAAGTTTGCTGCCCGAAATATTCATCTCGGCAAATACCTTTCTCAACAGATCCAAGACCGCGATCAGGTGAATTTTCTGTTCGGGTTTTACGTGGTTGTCATAAGGGATTACAAATGCTTCCCCTAAAGCTCTTAAGGAAGCATTGATTTCGCCATCATCAAATTTTTTCTTTGCGTCGATTAGTTTTTCAGGTGCTTTTTTCAGGTTCTTTTTTGAAGAGAACAACGAATAAATAATGAGAAGTACAACTGCGCCTCCTCCGATGTAAAAATAATTCATAGTTAATTTAAGTAATAGTGGTTAATTGGATTGCAAAGTACCACTTAAATGAACAGCTTGTGTTTGTAAATGATTATTTGTAGTGATGTACTGGAAATTTGTACCGGATTGGAAGAAATTCGTTTTACCAGTCATCCATAATGTAGGTGCTTCCAATAATAGCATTGTGTAGCTATGCAGACGGTACTGTTTTTACACCTTATTTTCTACTGTTGTCTATGACAATGGTTTGTACCAATGCTTTTCGCTCCAAATATTTCCTGATCAATATCATCGAAAAAGCCAGTAAACCGAATACCAACGTTAGCCATGGTGTGTATTGAACACCTCTTGTGGCTATAATCCATCCGCCTATCGTAGTGCCTACTGTAACGCCCATATTACCAAAGGAAGTCGCAAGGCTGTTGGCAAATTCCAACGATTGCGGTGCTGATGAAATCATATAAGTAGAAGCATTTAGAAAACTCGGTGAATATAAAAATCCCCAAAGTAGTATCACTACAAACACGGCTATGGTATTGGTACCCGAAAAATGTAATAATACCGGAATCAGTATGGTTCCCGACAAAAATAGGGCAGTGGTATTCGCAACATGTTTGTTAAGCATTTTTCCCGAAATACGGTTGGCTATAATTCCGATGCAACCAAAGGCAAAAAGCATATAGCTCACCATGGTGTTATCCATGCCTTTTGCTTTGTTGAGGTATTCGGCAAAGTAACTATAGGTGGAAAACCATCCGGCAATCATAAAAAAATTCATTGCCGTACTAACGATAAATATAGGTTGAGTGAGTATTTTCAACTGACTTCCGTATGATTTTTTCGCGGTAACCGGCATATTGGGCAGAAAGCTATAGATCACCAACAGCGCAATAGTGCTAACAATAGTTTGAACGATAAAAGAATATTCCCATGAAAGTTTACTCGCTAACCAGGTTGCAAACGGAACGGTAGAAACCATCGCAATGGCTACACCGCTAAAAACAATACTCATCAATTCGTTTTCATGTTTTTTATCTCCTTTTGAAACCGCAACCGATAAAGCCGTAGCAATATAAACCGGCTGTAGCAATGCAGGAAGCATCCGAACCACCATCAACAGCCAGAAAGGAGGGGAAAAGGAGGATATGATTCCCGTAAAAAGAAAGATAAGGATCGCTGAGGCCATTATTTTTTTGCGGTCAAAGCCTGACGTTAATAAGGTCATAAAAGGACCGGTCAATGCGATTACTAATGCAAAAGCACTAAGTAGCATTCCAGCTTTGTCGATGCTTATTTTGTAATGTTCGGCTATTTGAGGGAGTATGCCAATAACACCAAACTCGGTAGTAATGACAGCGATAAAACCCAA
>NZ_JASLCE010000108.1 GCF_030146175.1 Flavobacterium sp.
TGCAAAAATATAAAAAGATTGTATATTTGCACCGGCAAGTCCTACACGACCAGCTCCTGCAGACTCCTCCAGGGTGGGAACACAGCAAAGGTATGTGGTTGTAGCGGTGCGATGTAGGTCGCTTGCCATTTTTTCTTAGATCTCCTTTTGGGAGATTTTTTTGTTTTAGGACATTTGTAACGTTTTTCTTCCTTATTTTAGCAACTCAAATTTTGAACCGGATACTATGGGAAAAGTGGTTTTGATTACCGGAGGCTCGTCGGGCATCGGAAAAGCCATAGGCGAATTATTATTTCAAAAAGGATATACCGTTTACGGAACCAGCAGAAACCCCGAAAAGATACAGCAAACGCTTTTTCCGTTACTAACAATGGATGTGCGCCAGGCCGATACCATTCGTACGGCTGTGGAAACAATCGTAGCCAAAGAAGGACGATTAGATGTGTTGATCAACAATGCAGGGGTAGGGATTACCGGTCCGCTGGAGGAAATTCCGGGCGATGAAATCCGCAATAATTTTGAAACCAATCTTTTTGGTCCGATCGAAGTGATGAAAGCCGTTTTGCCCTCCATGCGCAAGCAGAAATCCGGATTGATCATTAATGTAACCTCTATTGCCGGTTATATGGGATTGCCCTACAGAAGCGTGTATTCAGCCTCAAAAGGCGCATTGGAATTGATCACAGAAGCACTTCGTATGGAAGTAAAAGCTTTTGGGGTACATATCACCAATGTAGCACCGGGCGATTTTGCTACCAATATCGCTTCGGGACGTTATCATGCGCCGTTGGTTAAAGGATCGGCCTATGAAGTTCCGTATGGGAATACGTTAAGTATGATGAATGATCATGTCGATAGCGGTAGCGATCCCGGACAAATGGCTGCAGCGGTATATGCGATTATTCAAAATCCAAATCCGAAGATCCATTATAAGGTGGGGGCTTTTATGCAAAAGTTTTCGATTGTTTTAAAACGGATACTTCCGGATAAAGTATACGAAAAGTTATTAATGAACCATTATAAGTTGTAATTTTGTAATCCGAATTTTAACACAACTATCATTAAATATATTTAAGATGAAATTTTTTATTGACACGGCTAATTTAGAGCAAATTAAAGAAGCAGAAGCTTTGGGAGTATTGGATGGTGTAACGACCAATCCGTCGCTAATGGCTAAAGAAGGAATCACCGGAAAAGACAATATTCTAAAACACTATGTTGACATTTGTAACATTGTTGACGGTGATGTGAGTGCTGAAGTAATTGCTACCGATTACGAAGGAATGATTCGCGAAGGGGAAGAATTAGCGGAACTACACGAACAGATTGTGGTGAAAATCCCAATGACTAAAGAAGGAATCAAAGCTTGTAAATATTTTTCAGATCGCGGCATTAAAACAAACGTAACATTGGTATTCTCTGCTGGTCAGGCTTTATTGGCTGCCAAAGCAGGAGCAACGTATGTTTCGCCTTTCTTAGGTCGTTTGGATGATGTTTCGACAGACGGTTTAAACCTGATCGACGAAATCCGTTTGATTTACGATAACTATGCTTTCGATACGCAAATCCTGGCTGCTTCAATTCGTCATACCATGCACGTAGTAAATTGTGCGAAGATTGGTGCCGATGTAATGACAGGACCATTATCGTCAATTTTAGGACTTTTAAAACACCCGCTTACCGATATCGGTTTGGCGCAGTTTTTAGCCGACTACGAAAAAGGAAACAAATAATATTCCTTAGTATATAAAAGCAAAAAGGCGGTTTCAATATTTGAAACCGCCTTTTTTATGTTTAGTTTGTTTATTATTTAAGGTTCTTTTCAAAATCAGAATCAAAAAGACTGACAAAAGCATTTTTGATCATACCATTTGGCTGAAGTAAAATGGTACGTTGTATTTTCGTAATCACCCAATGGTCTTTTAAAGCTTCGAAATTCGCCGAATGCAATTCCGTAGTGTTTTCAAAGGCATATTGCGATAGTATTTGTTTCCATTCCTGTTCGGAATCATCCACATTGATCGAAACAAAATGCAGGTTCGGATGCTTCTTTTTTAATTCGTTTACCTTTTTGTGTACCGTTACCATATGGGCTTTGGCATTGGATGTCCAGAAAAACAGTACCGTTTGTTTGCCATCGGTTATCGAATTCAGGTCGATTTTTTCGCCTTTTTCGTTGATCAAATCTGCATCGGGCAATTTTTTTCCTTCTGTCAGCATTTGAATGGCATCGCCTATTTTCTTGATTTCATTATGACCACTGTTGTCGGTTGATAATTGCGAATAGCGGTCAAAAAATTTCTTTTTGTTGTGCATATTCTGATCTTCCAACAGGTACATAAAGGCAATATTATTCAGTACGCTATTTTTAATCTTCTCATTTTTAAACAACGTATCGGCAATATTCAGTTTTTTGATGTTGTTTTCAATGGCTGTTTCTTCCAGATTAAAGGTATTATCGGCTTCCGAATAGGCCACATTGTTTAACATCGCAGTCAGATAGCGTACAAAAGGCGAATAGTTTGTTAGCTGTGCGTTATTAAAATCGATTTCCTTACGGAAGTTATAATAGTCTTTCGGTAATTTGGTACTCACGGCCTCACCGGTACGGCGCTCGTGTGCAAACGGATAAATTTCTTTTTTCGCCAAATGGTTAAAGTCTAAACTTGCTTTGGCATACAGATCGAATTTATCATCCCAGTTGATTTCTGTTTTTTTGCGAAGATAAAAGGCTTTTTTACGGGCATAAATGGAATCAATACTTTTTGTGAAATGGTCATAATTTCTGTCAAAAAGATCGAACATATTGTTTTTATCCGATTCGTTTTTCAGATACATTTCCATCAGGAAGTTGTTTTTCTGATCCCCACGTCCGCAAAAAACAATCGAATTGTCAAAATCGCCCGTATTAATACGAACCATCAGACTATCGTTTTTGTCAAAATAGATATATTGGTATTCCGGGTCGTGACGAAACGTATACATACCCGGCGTTAAAGAGTCAAATTTCTTGAAAAAACGGTTTTTTTCGTCTAAGATAAGCGTGTCAAGTACCTTATTGTCTTTACACAAAAGGACATAACGACTAAGAGGATTGATTACTTCTCCTCCAAAATAGGCCGTATAATTATCACTTTCAAACTTCTTATTACAGGAAGTAAGGGAGCAAATAAGCACAGTGGAAAGCGGGAGGAGTACGTTTTTTATATGGGCAAACATTCAAACAATTTTATCTCTAAACAAAAGTATTTCTATATTATAGAACAGGCTGTTAAGGTACAGTTAAAATAAAGCTTTACAGATTCTAAATTAGATAGTTCAAAACTGCACTATTTTTTCTACTTTTGCAACAATTTTATAAAAATCAATTTCAAATGTTAACAGTTTCAAATTTATCCGTTCAGTTTGGTAAACGAATTTTGTTTGACGAAGTAAATGTAACCTTTACGCAAGGTAACTGTTACGGGATCATCGGGGCTAACGGAGCAGGAAAATCAACTTTTTTAAAGATATTGGCAGGAGAGATCGATCCTACATCCGGAAGGGTAATACTGGAGCCAGGAAAAAGGATGTCGGTTTTAAACCAGAATCACAATATGTTTGATGAGCATACTGTTCTTGAAACGGTTATGATGGGTAATAAGACGTTATTTGCGGTTAAAAAGGAGATGGACGAATTGTACCTGGATTACAAAGATGAAAACGCCGAAAGAATCGGTGAGCTTCAGGTGCAGTTTGAGGAAATGAATGGCTGGAATGCCGATTCGGATGCGGCTGCCATGCTGTCGAACTTAGGTATTTCGGAAGAATATCACTATACGCTAATGGGCGAAATGGACGCCAAGTTAAAAGTACGTGTCCTTTTGGCGCAGGCTTTATTCGGAAGTCCGGACGTTCTGATCATGGATGAGCCTACGAATGATCTGGATTTTGAAACCATCGGATGGTTGGAAAATTTCCTGGCCAATTATGACAATACGGTATTGGTTGTATCCCACGACCGTCACTTCCTGGATGCGGTTTGTACGCATGTATCGGATATTGACTTTGGAAAAATCAATCACTATTCCGGTAACTATACGTTCTGGTACGAATCGAGTCAGTTAGCGGCCAAACAAAGAGCACAGCAAAATAAAAAGGCTGAAGAGAAAAAAGCCGAATTAGAAGAGTTTATCCGTCGTTTTAGTGCGAACGTTGCGAAGTCAAAACAGGCAACGTCCCGTAAAAAAATGATCGATAAATTAAATTTAGATGAAATCAAACCGTCGAGCCGTCGTTATCCTGCGATCATTTTCGATCAGGAACGTGAGGCAGGTGATCAAATCCTAAACGTACAAAATTTAAGCGCGTCAATTGATGGAGAATCCTTGTTTAAGAATGTTGACTTAAATATGGCAAAAGGAGATAAAATCGTGGTTTTCTCGAAAGATTCCCGTGCTACAACCGCTTTTTACGAGATCCTAAACGGAAATATGACCGCTGATTCCGGAGTAGTAGAATGGGGAATTACCACTTCTCAATCGTATTTACCGGCTGATAACCACAGTTTCTTCGAAAACGACCTTACGTTGGTGGATTGGTTACGTCAATGGGCCAAAACAGAGCCGGAAAGAGACGAAGTTTATGTTCGTGGTTTCTTAGGAAAAATGATTTTCTCCGGTGAGGAAGCGTTAAAAACAGGTCGCGTTTTATCCGGAGGTGAAAAAGTACGTTGTATGCTTTCCCGAATGATGATGTTACGTGCTAACGTATTGATGTTGGACGAACCAACGAATCACCTGGACTTGGAATCCATTACCGCGTTTAACAACTCGTTGAAAAACTTTAAAGGTTCGGTGTTGTTTACTACCCATGACCACGAATTTGCACAAACTGTGGCCAACCGTGTATTGGAAATCACGCCAAATGGAGTAATCGATCGTTATATGACGTTCGATGATTATCTGGAGGATGCTAAAATCAAAGAATTAAGACAAAAAATGTATACCGTATAACGGATGACAAACCTGTCAGGTTTAAGATTTTAAAAACAGGCTGCTCTAAAAGGCAGCTTTTTTTATGCCCTTTTTGTAACCATTTTTTTGAAATTTGTGTTTAACCCAAAGGGCATGGTTTTTGACAAGCCAATAAATACTATATTTGAAAATCAATCAAAATTATTATGAGGTTATTTTTACACGTTGGACTCGGCTTCCTTTTTTCATTACAGGCTTTTAGTCAAGAAGTTACTATTCCTTTTCGCGTTGGAAATGTTTATGGAATATCGGATTATAATGGTAAGCTGGTCAATAAAAATAAGTTTGATCAAATAAGCTACAACCGCAAGATGCCCAAAGGGTATTTTACATTTAAAAATAAAGAAGAAAACGGACTGGCGTATAACGGTAAAACACTGATTTCCGGACCGGAATACGATGAATTTGGCATCGAACCTAATAAATTTATCGTTGCTGTTTTAAAAAGAAATAGGATTAGTCGTCCGACGAGCACTTTTAAAAACGAAAAAGAATACAACGATTTTAAAAGAAAAAACCGGGAAGGTTACGCTTTATTTAATCTGAAAGGGGAGAATATTTACCCGGATAATTTTAAGAAAATTATTCCGGTCGACACTACAGGTTTTAGCAGTGTCGATCGTAAAAAAGCGCGTTATGCTTTAATGGCAACGACTAATTTCGAAGATCAATTTAGCTTATTTGTATATGATTGTGATAAGCAAAAAATTTCAGAATGGCTTTTAAAAGATTATGATAAAATAAAGCTGGACAGAGGTTTAACCGTTCCCGGTAAATCCATTGCTTTAACAGCTTCAAAAGATAAATCGGATAGTGCTACACCGATGGAGGTGAACCATATCGACGGGAAATTTGTATTACAACCATTGACTTCGGAATACCGACCGGGGCTTAAAGAACGGTTCGAAAGCGAATATGGAACCACAGAATTGGTCGCTGATCCTGAATACGGTAGTGGTCTTGGGAGGGGTACCAACAAACCTAATTATACCACCGAAATGGTACCACCGCCACCGGCATACGGAACAGGTGTAAACACAACCGTTCCGAATGATGCTATTGAAAAAAACAGACCGAAAGTAGTTAAAAAATATAGTATCCAGACGTTTGAAATAAAAGACGGAAAGCTATTCCTGAAGGAGATAATTGCTGGACAGAAAGAAGCCAAAACAGAAACAGAATTTATGTTGCCTCCTGTGCCTGCCGGACTAACCTATACTTTTGAAAGTTTTCCTTATACTAATACAACGCAGGATACGGACGAAAAAAGAGTCACGCAGAAAAATATAATCCGTTTTAAACTTGGTGATCAATATGGAGTTGTACTCACTCAGGAGCGTATGATTCCATGTAAATATGATAGTATTAGCCCGATAAAGTTTACACATTCCGGACAGGAACAGTTGTTATTTGTTGTCGGTCAAAAAGATGCGACGACACAAACAATAAAATACGGTCTTATGGATTCGGATGAAAAAGTGATCCTTCCAATAACGTATGAGGAATTGGATCCTCACGGATTGGTAAAATCCTATACGTCTACCAGAACCGACATCAGAGTATATAATAAAAACTGGCTTTTTAAGCAAAATGGAAAATACGGGATTATAACAGCCTATGACGGTATTGTATTACCCGCAGAATACGATGAAATAGAGTGGAATAAAGCTCGTTTTTTGGGACATCAGGATGATTTTGTAAGTCTTAAAAAAGACGGATTATATGGTTTTGTATTAGGAGCCGATTTTAAAGAGGCCAATATCGTACAGCCGGTTTTTCCACATAAAGTTGGTTTTTACGACCGGAATTATCAGAAAGAAAAAGGACTCCTTCTTTTCGGATTGATCGATAATGATGAAAAATTCTTTTGTTATGCCCGAAAAGACGGTTATTTATATTATAAAGCGAAATAGCGACAATAATTTAACATTTTTAACAAAAAAGTAAAAAAATAGGGTGAAAGGGTAACGTTGCTTTAAAAGTAATCGCCAATTGGAAAGATACTTTTGCAGCGTCTAACTAAACACACTATTTATGAAAAAAATGTACTTGTTACTGCTCCTGGTGGTCAGCCTGACTGCCGGGGCGCAAACGCTGTATCCGTATTTACAGAACGTCACGCCCAACTCAGTTTATGTGACCTGGAAAACCGAAAGTAACACGGAATCGATTGTGGAATATGGAACTGCTGCAAACGATTTGAATGTTACGGTTACCGGGAATACGAACATTTTTACCGATTCCGGTTATCCCGGAAATTATTTCTACCACAATGTTAAGTTGATCAACTTAGCGCCCAACACCAAGTATTATTACAAAATTAAAACCGGTACTTCGGTTTCAGACGTGTATTCGTTTAAAACGCTACCCAATCCGGGACAAGCTGCGACAGCCGACGGACATATTCGTTTCCTGATTATGGGAGATAACCAGTTAAAAGCCGTACCGCGCTATGATTCACTGGTATCGGCCGCAAAGCGTAAAGTACGCGAAAAATGGGGTGCCAGCCTATCGCCGGAAGATAACATCGCAATGACATTTATGGTGGGCGATCAGGTGGATGTTGGTACATTGGATCATTACGAGCATGTTCATTTTAAAAAGAATCGCGCTTTGTCGGGTAATATTCCGATTCAGACGACTGTTGGAAACCACGAAACCTATGGTACTTTGGGAATGCAATCCTATTATGATCATTTCTATATCAGTGAATTATCCTATAAAGGGATTTCATCCGGAACGGAAAATTATTATGCGCAACAAGCTGGAAACGTATTGTTTATCAGTATGAGTTCGGAGCATACCGGTGCCGCTCAGATGAACTGGTTGCAACAGGTCGTTACCGCTGCAAATGCCGATGCTACGGTGGACTGGATTTTTTCATTAAGTCACCGTCCGTACCAGGCAGAGCAATATGTAGGGGATATTTCGACCTGGGTACGTAATACTGCTGTACCATTTTTAACCACTTCGTCCAAATATATTATGCATATCGGGGCGCACCATCATTTATACCACCGTGGTCAGTTAAAAAATTCGCCGGCCTATAATATTATTTCCGGAGGAACTGCCTGGGATCAGTATTGGGGCATGTCTTCCGAAGAGGATTTTGAAGATGTACAGAAGACTATTTGTAACTGGATTTATCAAATTGTGGATATCGATGTGGTAAATGGTAAAATGGATGTGGAAAGCTATTCGATCGGAAGTGTTGATGGTTGGAAAAACAACCAGCTGATGGACGAATTTCACCGTTATAAAAACAAACCGGCTCCCGAAAAACCGAGTATCGAGAATACGTTTACCGGAAGTGTAACCTTACCGTTAACGCTGAATGGAAGTGCCTATACGACAACTTCGGGTGAGTTGCTAAATACAACACAGTTTCAGATTTCAAAAACAGCCGATTTTAATATCATCACAAAAGAAGTATACCGCGATTTTGAAAATCTATACGGAATGTACCAAACAAAAAGGGATTCTACCGTTGATCGCAATTTAGGTGTTGATATTACTAAAATGACATTAGGTGCCAATTCCATTCCTAACGGACAATATTATCTGAAGTTACGTTACCGTGATCGCAATTTGGAATGGTCATCGTGGAGTGATGTCAAAACATTTACGATTACCGGAAGTAATGTTGTAAATACCGCTATTGTTACCGATTCATTAACCTATGCACAAAATGCTGTTATTAAAGTGAATTATACCGATGCTCCGGCTAGTACGTCAACATGGATCGGATTGTATAAAGACAGTCAGACACCAGGATCATCTTCGCCATCACAAACCTGGCAGTATACCAATGGCAATCCGAATGGAGTTATAACTTTTACGAATGGTTTACCGAATAAAGGACGCTATTATGCCGCTATTTTTTCGAATGGTGGTTATACCGAAATCGCACCACGTAAGTATTTCTATGTCGGACCGGTACCAACAGTAACGACTGATCAGGAAGAATATGCCGTAGGAATGCCGGTTACTGTTACGTTTGCTAACGGACCGCAATTGGCAAATGACTGGATCGGAATTTATAAAATGGGACATATTCCGGGACAAGTTACGGCAACGGCCTATCAATATGTGACAACGGCTTCCGGAGCAAAGACCTTTACCAATTTACCAACCGGATACTATTATGCCGAATATTTTTTACAGGATGGTTATAATGCCATCGGAAATAAAGCTTTCTTTAAAGTAGGGAATCTGGTTACCGAATTATGGATTAACAAACCGGTTTACGATTTAGGAGAGCAAATTGTAGCTTCCTGGACCGATGCGCCGGGGATTGTAAAAGACTGGTTGGGTATTTACCACGAAGGGGAAAACCCAAATATCGATCCGTTATTAAGTTATACCTATTTTAATGGTCAGGCGGAAGGAACCCTGGCGTTAACCGGAACGGCTTTACCTACGGAAACCGGAAATTACTTTCTGGTAATGTTTACCAACGATTCGTATAACGAAGTGTCCAACCGTGTTTCGTTTGAAGTGGTTGATGGTACTTTAGGCGGTGATAAATTTAAAATCGACAACGGATTAAAGGTGTATCCGAATCCTACCAATAATACGAATCAGACGATCGTACAGTCGGATTATCCGATCGATCTGATCGAGGTTTTTAATACCGAAGGAAAATTAATGTATGCGACGAAAAACGTCAATAACAATAAATATTCATTGATCACTCAGGATTTACCAACCGGTGTTTATATCCTGAAAATTCATTCCCGAAAATTGTTTACTGCCAAGCTTATCGTTAAATAGTGGATTGTTTATATAAGGGCTAGGTAAACAACGAAAACTCCTGCAATTGCAGGAGTTTTTATTTTAAAGTTTTTAGAAAAAAGCTGTAATCGTTATTCTTGTAATTTCAAGATTATATTCTGAGTTTTAAAATCTAATAAATCCGAATTAAAAACGCCATTGTACGTAAAAGATCTGTATTTTGATTTACGATCTGATTTATGCAATGGCAGGTTTTCATTCTCAAATTCGATGGTGTCATAAAATACATCATTAATAAAAATATCCCATTTTGATTTGCCTGGAATACAATCAAGATTTTCAGAAACTCCGGTAAAAAACGTTTTATCAAAAGACATATTAAAAATGCCATTTAATTTTAAAACTGTTGTTTTCATTTTACGTATGCTATTCGACAGATCAATATTCTTGAAGTATTTATAAAAGTTTATGTTCGGAAAGCTTGTTTTTGAACAATTCAAAATCCTTTTCAGGAAAAATTTTTGAAAGCATGTTGTAAGATGCTTTTAGTTGGTTTAACTGTTTCGAATATCTTGAAACTTCATTCGGATCAGCAAATAACATTTGTCAATTTTCACAAGCCATTAATGCCACACAACTATTTAAATATTCTTCGAAAGTCAAATTAAGGTGAATCAAGTGTTCATCATGAAATAAATAGATTTCTTTTTCAAAGATTTCTTTTGAAGCACCTTTCTGGTAATTAATGCATCCGAATTGATATTTTACATTGGTATTATCAAAGATTCTTAGGTTTTTGATAATTTCATAATCTTTATTATCCTCTTCTACCAAATCAGTTAGCCAAGGTTTTTCATCAATAAAAACATAAGGATGATTAAAGGAATAGGAACCATAAAAACTTTCATTTTCGAAAGAGCATTTATACTGCATCATGTTTTTCCAGGTTGCTTCGATCAATTCTTTAAAGGAATCATCTAATCCGAAGGTGTATTCCGGAACATAACTTTCGTCTTCGTCTTCATCATCCCCGTTTAAATTTAGTAGTTGATTATTGAGTTGCGCTTGCATCAAATCTTCATTATCATCATATCGTGCATAAACATCAAAATGGTCATTATTCTCTAATTCGTTTTTTAAGTCTTTGAACTTGTTTGCTAAATCGTAAATCATTTTTTTTTATAATTATTGATTAAACTTTATTTGGATATCTAACTTTGTGATACGGCTAATCGTTATCTGTTCTACAAAAAGTTTCAATTTTCTAATGCAATTTTGTTTTAAAACTGCGCTAGGTTCCCGAGTCTGCGACAGGCTTGTACATAGCATCCGAATATCCGAAGGTTTTAGTAAATAAACAAATTAAGAATGTATAAATATGTAAGTAATTTATGACTTTGTTATATTTGAAAACAAAAACATTTGTGAAAGAAAGTTTTTATCAATTAACAAGCGAACAAAAAATGGAAGACTATCAAATTAAAATTAAGCAATTTGAAAAAACTGCTTTGACCGAATTCAAATCTGGAAATACAGAAAATGCGATTGTTTTGTTTGAAAATGCCTGGGATGTTTTACCGGAGCCCAAAACGGATAAGCCCGAAAGCTACTTAATTGCCAATTCATTAGTTTTTGCACTTAACAAAGTAAAAAAGTATGCAGAAGCATTAGAATGGGCAAAAAAACTTATGAATAGTGCTTTAGACAGACATGATGATGGCGACCGGGAATATATGGCTGGTACCGTATTATATCATTTAGAAAGAAAAGAAGATGCCTGGAAGTATTTTGATGTGGCTAATGATAAGTCGGTAGGGCGTTGTTTTATTGGAGCTGATAAAAAGGAATATTCAGATTTCTTTAAAAACAGAACCTAATCCGGATTTATATAGAATAGTTACACCTGTCAGATTTTTAAAACCTGACAGGTGTTTGATTTTTAGAATAAAACGTCGTGTATATCCGTGTTTTTATCAAAAACGCTTTTCGCAAACGGACATAGCGGCATGATTTTAATATGTTTGTTTCGAGCAAAAGCTACGGCTTCCATCACCATGTTTTTCCCTACATTCTGTCCTTTAAAATCCGGATTTACTTCGGTATGGTCGATAATAATTTTGTCAGGACCTGCCCAGCTATAGGTCATTAATCCGGCTTCTTTTCCGTCGGAAATGGCTTTGAAAAATCCTTTTTTGTCGTCGTTGGTTTGTTCTATGGTCATAATTGTATTTACTGTACGGTTGTTGTAATTTCTATAGGATTGGTCAATGTTTTGTGTATCGGACAACTGTTGGCAATCACTTTTAAACGTTCTTTCTGAGTTTGGTCCAGATTTCCGGTAAACTCAATTTTGCGTTCCAGTCGGGTTACGTTGGCAGTCGCATCACGATCAAAAGTAACGTCGATAGCAATGGATTCGACATCCCAACCTTTGCGATTGGCATACATTCGAAGCGTAATAATGGTACAACTGGCAAGAGCTGCTGCAAATAATTCCTGTGGTGCGAATCCGAGATCCTGTCCACCCATATCTTCCGGTTCGTCCGAAATAAGATGGTGCTTCCTGGCGGTTATTGTCGTGGTATAACGATCTTTTCCAATTTGTGCAGTGATGCTTTCCATAGGCTTAAAATTTAGGTGGTGGCGGTAACGGTACAAACTCGGTTTCTCCTGGAACTTTCGGGAATTCCTGTTTTTCCCAACGTTCTTTGGCAGCTTCAATCAAGGCTTTGTTGGAAGCTACAAAATTCCAGAAAATAAAACGTTCTTCCGGAAAGGCTTCTCCGCCGAAAATATAAACGGTGGTGTTTTCGCCCATTTCAAATTCGCAAAGCGTACTGTCTTTTGCGATCAGGATTTGTTTCGGATCAAAAGTATTTCCGTCACTTTTAATGTTTCCTTCAAGGATATATAAGGCACTTTCACCATATAAATCGTTTCCGATACTTACTTTTTGTGCCGAAGTACTTTTAATTTCTATAAAATACAACGGACTGTAAACCGGTACGGCCGATTTGCGACCAAAAGCTTCTCCGGCTATCAGTTTAAAAGAAAGTCCGTTTTCTTCCCAATGCGGCAAATCTTCTTTGTCGACATGTACAAATGACGGTTCCATTTGCTCCAGTTCTTTAGGCAAAGCGACCCAAATCTGTAATCCGTGTAGTACTTTATCCGATGTTCGCAAATATTGCGGCGTTCTTTCGGAATGTACAATTCCCTTTCCGGCCGTCATCCAGTTTACGGCACCCGGTTGAATTTCAATTTCCGAACCCAGACTGTCTTTGTGCATAATACTGCCTTCAAACAAATAGGTTAAAGTCGATAAGCCAATATGCGGATGCGGCGCTACATCAAGGTTTTGATAGTCTTTTAAATAGGCCGGACCCATATGGTCGATAAAAGCAAAAGGACCAACCGTTCGTTTTTCGCGAAAAGGTAAGAGGCGCCCTACCATAAAGTTACCGATATTGGCAGCGCGCTCTTCTATGATCAATTGAATATTAGACATGTTTTATGTTGTTTTTTGTTTTTTAGTCTTCAAGATAACCGAAACGGCCCATATTAACGTCTTCAAAAGCCTGAATAATTTCCTCCCGGGTGTTCATTACAAACGGGCCATGGGCGGCAATTGGTTCGTTGATCGGGGCTCCGCTTAAAATTAATACAATCGTGTCGTTTTCCAATGCTTCTATCGAAAAATCTTCTCCTTCATTTTCAAACAAAACAAAATGATCTGTAGGGATTTCTTCGGTTCCGTTTACTTTTATACTGCCCTGAATAACCAATAAAGCGGTGTTATAGACGGCAGGAAATGAAAATCCGACTTTTCCGCCTTTGTTTAATTTTGCATTTTGCAGGTGTACCGGTGTAAATGTCGACGCAGCACCTTTTACATTTTCATATTCTCCAGCAATGACTTCAACTAATCCGGCATTGTCCGGTAAAATGTATTTTTCAATTTGATCATTGGTAATGCCCTGGTATTTCGGTTGCGACATCTTGTCTTTGGCCGGAAGGTTCACCCATAATTGTACCATCTGGAATTCGCCACCGGTTTTACTAAATTCTTTTTCATGGTATTCTTTGTGTAATACCCCGGAAGCAGCTGTCATCCATTGTACATCGCCTTCGCCAATCACACCGCTGTTTCCCGAACTGTCGTGGTGGGCTACTTTTCCTTTATAGGCAATGGTAACCGTTTCAAATCCACGGTGCGGGTGCACGCCAACACCTCTTGGGATTTCGGAAGGGGCAAAGTGGTATTTGGAATTATAGTCCATCATAATAAACGGACTCATACGTTCCATATCCAAATGATAACCACTTGGGATAAAATTGTGCACGCGAAAACCGTCTCCTACAAAATGCGGGGTTTTGGGTGCGACTACGATTTCAATATTTTTTGTTGCCATGATTGTTCCTTTTTTAAAAGTTATAGTACAAAAGTATCACCGGAACATTTTTTATGCATTGATGTAGGATAAGAAATAATCAATAGGGTTTGAAATTGCGTTTAGCGAGTTCTTTCCGTACGCGACTTAAACTTTCGGGCGTAATGCCCAGATAAGAAGCGATCATCCATTGCGGAACGCGTAGGGTTACATCCGGATACAGTTTTATAAAGTCGAGATACCGTTGTTCGGCTGTGGCGGCAAGTAACAGGTTGATTCTTTTTTGTAAATGTCGGATATGATTTTGCAGTGCCTTTTCGTTAAAAATACGGAATGCAGCACTCATTTCAGAAGCCCGATGGATAAATTGCTGATCCAGATAGACAAAAGTGGTCGGTTCGACTGCATCGATAAAAAAATCGGATGGTTCATTAAAAAAGATACTACTCCGGTCACTGATAAGCCAGTTTTCGGTAGCAAATTGTATGATATGCTCTTTTCCGGAATCATCAATAGTATAGGAGCGAAGCAAACCCTGTTCTACAAAAAAGGAATGATGACAAATTTCGCCCTGTTTTAACAGTATTCCTCCTTTTTCAATTGTAGCTGTTTTTAGATTTTGGGTCAGCGCTTCGAATTGTTCTTCCGTTATTCCGGCTTTGGATTGCAGGTAATTTTTTAGATTGGGTAATGCGGCTGTCATATTCAAATATAGTTATATTTTTCCGGGAAAATGGTGGATTTTACACTTTTTTAAGGTTCCGTTACAAAGCAGTATCCCTTCTCTTAAAATTTGTTTTTTCGGAAAAGCATTTCGCAGTTTACACAAATTTATTGTACTTTTACCTCCCAAACACAACACTTCATTATGAGTCAAAAAATATTGCTCACTTCGAAAGAAGTCAATATCATTCTGCATCGTTTGGCCTGTCAGTTAATCGAGAAACATCTTGATTTTACAAACACTATTCTTATCGGGATTCAACCCAGAGGGAAGTATTTAGCAGAACGAATCAAACAACTTTTAGAGGATGAATATCAGGTAAAAGACGTAGCACTCGGATTTTTGGATATCACATTTTTCAGAGATGATTTCCGTCGGAATGAAAAACCGCTGGAAGCCAATAAAACCCAAATTGATTTCCTGGTGGAAGACAAAAAAGTGGTTTTTATCGACGACGTTTTATATACGGGACGTAGTATCCGATCGGCTTTAACCGCGATTCAATCGTTTGGCCGACCGTCGGAAATTGAGTTACTGGTATTGATCGACCGCCGTTTTAGCCGCCATTTACCAATCCAACCGGATTACCGCGGACGACAGGTAGATGCGATTAACAACGAAAGAGTGATCGTAAACTGGAAACAGAATGAAGGAGCCGATGAAGTCCTATTAGTGTCTAAAACAACAACCAACAACTAATTAAGCAACAACACAACAATGAAAGAGTTAAGTGTCAATCATTTACTTGGAATAAAATACATCAATAAAAACGATATCGATCTGATTTTTGAAACGGCAGATCATTTTAAAGAAGTAATTAACCGCCCCATTAAAAAAGTTCCGTCTTTACGAGATGTGACTATTGCGAATATTTTCTTCGAAAACAGTACACGGACAAAATTGTCGTTCGAATTGGCGCAGAAACGTTTATCGGCCGATGTAATCAGTTTTTCCGCAGCACAATCGTCTGTAAAAAAAGGGGAGACGTTAATCGATACGGTAAACAACATCCTTTCGATGAAAGTCGATATGGTAGTTATGCGGCATAGTAATCCGGGTGCGGCACATTTTCTGTCGCAAAATGTAAACGCCAGTATTGTAAATGCCGGCGACGGTGCACACGAACATCCGACACAAGCGTTACTGGACAGTTTTTCCATCCGCGAAAAACTAGGTGAAGTAGCCGGAAAGAAAATCGTAATTGTAGGGGATATTTTGCACTCCCGAGTGGCATTGTCGAATATTTTCGCCCTACAAATGCAAGGTGCCGAAGTTAAGGTTTGCGGACCCAATACGCTGATTCCGAAGTATATTGAAAGTCTTGGTGTAAAAGTTGAACCAAATCTACGCAAAGCCTTGGAATGGTGTGATGTAGCGAATATGCTTCGCGTTCAAAACGAACGAATGGATGTGAATTATTTCCCGTCTACGCGGGAGTATGCACAACAATATGGTGTCGATAAAGCCTTACTGGATTCCTTAAATAAAGAAATTATAATCATGCACCCGGGACCGATTAATCGCGGTGTTGAAATTACTTCAGATGTAGCCGATTCACAACAATCTGTAATTCTGAATCAAGTCGAAAATGGTGTCGCTATCCGAATGGCGGTTATCTATTTGTTGGCTTCAAAAATTAAATAGCCCAAAATGAAAAAATGGTTTGCGTTAGTATTGCTTTCTTTTATACTGTCAGGATGTACGCTGGCCGAATTTTGTTGTATCCGAAACTATACCAACCAACCCATGCAGGTTTCATTTCCTGAAAAATCATTTCATCACGGTTTTCAGATTGAGATCAAAAACTGGTTGCTAACGGAAAACGAGATTAAAAGCGATTCTTTTCTAAGGTATTTTAAAACGTGGAAAAAATCCATTAAAAACAATAGAGTGACGTTTACGGTTCCGGCGCAGAGCACGGTTTATCTGGAACGTTTTAAAATCAACTTTAAAGGAATGAAAATCAATACGCTTTCGCCGGGTAACGAATATCAAAAGATCAAAGCCCGAAAAGAAGTGTACAAACCCAGCTTTATGAGTATCGTATATTGTCTGGATTTAAAAATGAAGAAGGATGAAGAATAATGATAAAACAAAGGTCATTGTTGGTATTGTTGTAGGAGTTATCGTTTTTATGGCGGTCTTTTTTGCGGTACACAATTTAATGAAACCGTCGTTAGAAAGTTATTTGACTACGGTGTCCCATGAAATTAACAAACAATGTCCTATTCCGGTCGATCGCGAAACCCGACTTGATAATTCGATGGTATTGCCGAATAAGG
>NZ_JASLCE010000030.1 GCF_030146175.1 Flavobacterium sp.
CGGCTTCGTGACTGGTAAAAAATTTGGCTTTCCGCTGACCAATATCGTAGGATGTGATCAGACAGGGCTTGATAAATTGCTGTAACTGCAAATCGCCAAAAACTTCTAGTAATTGTTTTTCCAGATTGCGTTGCGAAATCTTTTCGTTAAACAATCCGAATGGGTTTATCATGTGTTCCCAAAGCGAAACATTAAAAATACTTTCCCCTTTTTTGGCGTATAAATCCAAAGCGGCTTCTACCGAAAATTTCGCTTTCTTGTTTTTGTCCGGAAATAACAGAATGGACGTTAATAGTCCGCCGGTACTGCTTCCGGCAACCAAATCGAAATAGTCTCCTAATTTTGCATTGGGATTATCCAGTTTTTGCAATTCTTCTTCGATATATTTCAGGATCACGCAGGTAATGATTCCGCGGATACCACCACCATCAAGGCTTAATATGCGTATTTTTTTTGACATGGAACAAAGAGGTTACCTTCCCTATTTACAGGGGATTTTGTTGTGGCTAATGTATTACAAAAGGATTACATAACCGTTTTTATCGGTCTTCAATTTTGATAATTTTTTCCAGTCGTTATAACCGCGTTTGTCAAAGTGTGGCAAATCTTTAAAGGTTTTCCAGTTGCCACCCCATTCCCAGCCATATTTGGCAAAAATACTCACACATTCGTACCAGTCGGCGATCCTGTCGTTGTCCCAGTCTTTTTTAGTGTCCCACGAAGCGGTTTTTCCATCAATAATCAAAACGATATCGATAGCAAATCCGTAGTTATGAATGGATTGTCCGCCTTTGGCATTGGTGACTTTCTTTCCGGGTTTTGTCCGCCCGATGGCATACAGTTCGTCCTGTTCCTTGTTGGTTCGTAATCCCTGTGCAATCCGGATTTTGGCTCTTCCGGTGAGTTGTTTGTCACAATCCTGTATGATTCGGGTTACTTCTTCCCGTACCGACGGATGTAACCTGTTGATTCGATCCTGCGTAGCTTTATCCATGTTGTTTTGGTTTTGTTTAGCCTTGTAAATGTACTATTAAATTGAGAACGATGGTTCGATTCGCACAGGTAAAAAGGTGTAAATAAAGGAACAGGATTGACATTTTGAGATTGTCAATACGGTATAGTCATAAAAAAAGCGGCTCTAAAGCCGCTTTTTGTGGTTTGTGACCGTTTATGGTTTTACCTCATAAACGTTGTTTTCTTTTTTAACATCGGCCATTAAATCACTTGGATCAATCACAATGGCTTTGATGGCTTTTTTCTCTTTTCCGATGGTGAAATCATACGTGGTAAAAGCCCAATCCCATCCTCCTAAAACGGTTCGTTGGATTTCCGGGAACGGATTCTCTTTGTTCCAACGCATTAAGGTATTCGGGATATAGAAACTTTCTTTGGTTCCGTCCTGATATACTACAAGAATATCCAATGGCATTGGCATTCTTCCAATTCTTTCTAACGTTACTTTAGTGTTTTTTCCGTCTTCTGTAACCGATTTGATTCCGTAATCGATCGTGTTCGTTGTTTTGGTCCAGTCGTTCAGATACCAATCCAATGACGCTCCCGAAACACGTTCGGCTGTACGTTTAAAGTCGTTTGGCGTTGGGTGCGTAAATTTATAATCGTGGAAATAACGTTTTAGTGTTTCCATCATTTTGTCCATTCCGATTACATAGCCCAATTGGGTTAAAAATACTTCCCCTTTGCTATAAGCCGAAATACTATAAATCATGTTTTCGTCAAAGCGATCCGCATGTGTGGATTGTGGTTGCTCATGACCCGTATTGACCATATAGAAATAGTTGTTATAGGCCGATTGGAATGGGTTTTCGTCTTCCTGAAGTTTTTTATCCATTACCTTGATCATCGCAAGATCCGAAATAAAAGAAGTAAATCCTTCGTCCATCCAGAAATGCTTACTTTCGTTGGTCGCTAAAACGTGCTGAAACCAGGAATGCGCCATTTCGTGCGCCGTTACACCAATTAAACTCGGAAGACTTCTGTCGCCGGTAATCAAGGTACACATAGCATATTCCATACCGCCGTCGCCACCCTGAATCACAGAATATTGTTTGTAAGGGTATTCGCCTACGGATTTATTGAAAAAGTCCATTAGAGCGGCTGTTTTTGGCTGTAGCTCTTTCCATTTGTCCATGTATTTCGGGTTGTTTTTGTAGAAAAAGTGTAGTTCTACATTGTTTGGTCCCGGATAGATATCGTGGATAAAATCTTTGTCGGCGCCCCATGCAAAATCGTGAACCATTGGGGCTAGAAAATGCCAGGTAAGCGTTTTGGTCTTTTTAGGATAGGTCACCGTAGTGCCTTTGTCTTCGTATCCGTGACCAATCTCGTTTTTGTTTTGTAAATAACCGGTCGATCCGATTACGTAGTCTTTGTCGATCGTAATTTTTACGTCGAAATCACCCCAAACACCGTGGAATTCACGCCCGATATAGGGATCGGCATGCCATCCTTCGAAATCGAATTCAGCAATTTTAGGATACCATTGTGTCATCGAAAGCGCGACACCTTCGTCGGAATTTCTTCCGGAACGACGGATTTGAAGCGGAACCTGTCCGTCAAAATCCAAAGCAAATGTAGTGGACTTTCCAGGTAAAATAGGCTTGGCCAATTCGACTTCCAGTACGGTTCCCACTACGCGACTAGTGGCGGCAACACCATCCTGTTTGAAATTGGCCACTTTAAGATAACCGATTTCGTTTGGTTTTAAGGTACTGATTCTACTTTCTTTTACCGTTTTGTCTCCGGTTTTAAAGCTTTTGACCATCCGTTTGTCCGGATCGGAAATGGTTTTTAAACGGGCATCCATTTCGCTTCCCGGTTGAAACGCGTTAAAATACAAATGGTAAAATACCTTGCGTAAGGTATCGGGCGAATTGTTGGTGTAAACGAGTGTTTGTTTTCCTTTGTACTGGAAGTTTTTCACATCCATGTTTACCTCCATTTTGTAGTCAACATGTTGTTGCCAGTAACCCGGATCCGGATTCTTTTGTGCCCACAAACTGCCAATGCTCAGTAAAGAAAGTAAAAATAACTTTTTCATTTTGTAGTAATTGATTTTTGGATCGTTGCCGATCGGTATAATAGCCAAAATGGAAGGGGAGTCCCTTCCATTTCAGCGTGTTTTGGAATTATTTTTTAGAAGCCATCTTGTCGGCCATGATCAATGCGTTATAAGCATTTACCATTTTTCCGGATTTGGATACTTCGCTAAACGGGCGTACATTGTTTGGATCACCTCCTAAAATGACATCCTGTTTTACCGCAATACCGGAATCCATAATGATCTGTTTTACCTGAGCCGCTGTCAGGCTTGGATAGTACGAACGAATCAAGGCTGCTACTCCGGCAACATTTGGCGATGCCATTGACGTTCCCTGTAGGTATTCGTAGCTTTGATTTGGCGTAGTCGCATAGATTTTTTCACCCGGTGCAAATACGTCCACATCCGATTTACCGTAGTTAGAGAAATCGGCAACCAATTCCGGTCCGTACACATAATTTAAGGCACCTACCGTAAGGAAGTTGTTTGCAATTTCTGGTCCCATTTTGATGTTGTCGTTCGGAAAACGATCTACACCACCATCAGCATTCAGGTCTAAACCTTCGTTACCGGCTGCTACTACAAGTAGTACGTCTTTTGAAGCGGCATATTTGATCGCATCATATACCCATTCTGGATGTTGTGCGAAGTATTTTCCGAAACTTCCGTTGATCACTTTAGCACCGTTGTCTACTGCATAACGAATTGCCAATGCGATATCTTTATCGTATTCGTCTCCATCCGGCACCGCTCTTACGGCCATGATTTCTACGTTATTACTTGCAACACCGTCGCCACCCAATCCGTTTCCGCGGGTTTGTGCGATAATACCGGCTACGTGGGTTCCGTGTTTCGCGCCTTCTTTTTCAGGTCCGATTACGTTATTGTCGCCGTATTTTACGTCTTTAATATCGTCCGGATTATCACCAACCAGCTTTCTTCCGTTAAATTCAAGGTTTAAGTGGTAGTTCACCTGACTGTATACCTGGTCTTTAAACTCGTCGATTTTCTTCAGGTCGTTCCCTGTTTGTGGTAATACCTGCGACATAACCATTCTCGCCTGATTTACAGCCGGATCGGTTGTCTGGATTTTCTGAATATCCTCTAAAGTATAGGTGTCTTTCTTTAAATGCTTTTTAAGGGTATTGCTGGCATTTAAGATAAAATCCAATTGTTGTTTGGCCTGAATTACTTCATTGTATTCTTTATCGTAGGCCTCTTTCGCTTTTTTATAGGCTTCGGAATTTGTGTCTCCTTTTTTCAGGATACGCGTGAATTCCATGTTTTCATGTTCTGCTTTTCCTAAGAAATTCCATCCGTGAATGTCATCGATAAATCCGTTTTTATCATCGTCGATACCATTTCCAGGGGTTTCTTTTGGATTGTTCCAGATAACCGGTTTTAAATCTTCATGGTCGATATCCACTCCGGAATCAACTACACCAACGATTATTTTTTTACTTTTTTTACCTTTTAAAAATTCATAGGCTCTGTCTACACTCATTCCGGGAACCGTATCTTTAATAAGATCCAGATGACTCCAGCGTTTTAAATCTTTTTCAGCCAGTTTACCCACTTTAACCGGCATATTATCCGGTGCGGAAATAGGTGCGTAAACACTTGTTTTTTGTGTGCTGCAGCTTGCCAGGGCTAAAGCTAGTGCGGCAGATAAGTAAAGCGGTTTTATTAGTTTCATATTCTTTGTTTTTTCTGATTTTATAGGTCGAAAGTATTTGTTTTTGTTACAAAAAGGGTTGAGATTAACACTACTTTAGTATTTCATCACAAGTAAATACCTCTTTTAGACGTACGCCTTTTTCGGTATGTTCGACGGTAATGATTGGGTTGTGCGCATCGTGTTCTAAAAACAAAAGATAGTTTTTATCGGCAGCATGGTTCATGAATTTGGTTTTTTCGTCCAGTGTTAACAACGGACGGGTATCGTATCCCATAACATATGGAATCGGGATATGACCGGCAGTAGCCAAAAGATCGGCACAAAAAACAAGTGTTTTGCCATGGTATTCGATATGCGGAATCATTTGCTTTTCGGTATGACCGTCGACAAAAAAGATGCCAAAGCCCAATTCCGATTTTTCAAGAAAATCACCTTCCGGGCGTTGTATAAATTGTAGCTGACCGCTTTCCTGTATTGGTAAAATGTTTTCGCTTAAAAAAGAAGCTTTTTCGCGGGCATTTGGTTTGGTTGCCCATTCCCAATGGTTTTCGTTGGTCCAGAACGTCGCATTTTTAAAGCCGACTTCGTATCCGGTCCGGTCTTTATTCCAGACTACACTACCACCGCAATGATCAAAATGCAGGTGCGTCATAAACACATCGGTAATATCGTCGCGGTGAAAACCGTGTTGCGCCAATGATTTGTCAATCGTATGATCGCCCCAAAGGGAATAATACCCGAAAAACTTGTCCGATTGTTTGTTACCCATTCCGGTATCGATCAGAATCAGTCGGTTGCCGTCTTCTATCAACAGGCATCGGGCTGCTATATCAATAAGGTTATTTTCGTCGGCAGGATTGGTTTTGTTCCAGATGGTTTTTGGAACCACACCAAACATAGCGCCACCATCCAGTTTAAAGTTGCCGCTTTCTATAGGATATAATTTCATTGCATTCGTTTTAATTTGGAATGTAAAGATACTTTTTAATGCTAAATCAGGAAAAATAAATACAGCGAAACCGCAACCGGTTTGAATAAAAAAGGTAAAAACTTACAATAGTAAGGGACTTTTTAGGATTTAAAAATGACAAATATCATGTTATAACTATTTTCTATCAAGCTATTCGTTATAAAAATGTTAGGTAGTGTGGCAAACCGCAATATTTGTAATATCTTTGCAGGAAATTAGAAATAATCTGTTTAAACATTATGATAAAAGTATCTGAAACAGCAAAAAAAAGAATCGTCAATTTAATGGAAGACGATGGTTTTGACGCTGCTACCGATTATGTTCGCGTAGGCGTAAAAAGTGGCGGTTGTTCAGGCTTATCGTATGACTTAAAGTTTGATAAAAGCTTAGGCGATGATGATAAAGTGTTCGAAGACAATAATATAAAAATAGCGGTTGATAAAAAAAGCTTTTTGTATTTAGTGGGAACTACTTTGGAATATTCCGGAGGATTAAACGGAAAAGGATTTGTTTTTAACAATCCTAACGCGAACAGAACCTGCGGTTGCGGTGAAAGTTTTTCACTTTAAAAGATAAGTCATTACACTTTTACCATGTATCCGCGTTTCGGACGCATGGTAAAAGTATAAGAACAAGCATATAGAAATGAGTAAGTATACTGAAGAAGAATTAAAAAAAGAACTGGAAACCAAAGAGTATGAATATGGTTTCTATACCGATATCGAATCGGAAACGTTTCCTGTTGGGTTAAATGAAGACATCGTTCGGGCCATTTCGAAAAAGAAAGGGGAACCGGAATGGATGACCGACTGGCGACTGGAGGCTTTCCGTGCCTGGACGGAAATGATCGAACCGGAATGGGCTAACGTACACTACGAAAAACCGGATTTCCAGGCGATCTCCTATTATTCTGCTCCTAAGAAAAAAGATAAATACGAAAGTTTGGATGAGGTGGATCCGGAATTACTGGAAACCTTTAAAAAACTAGGTATCTCTATAGACGAACAAAAGAAACTGGCCGGTGTGGCGGTCGATATCGTAATGGACTCGGTTTCCGTAGCCACTACGTTTAAAAAGACTTTGGCCGAAAAAGGAATTATTTTCTGTTCCATTTCGGAAGCCATTCAGGAACACCCGGAATTGGTTCGTCAATATATCGGTTCGGTTGTGCCGCAAAAAGACAACTTTTATGCCGCGTTAAACTCGGCGGTATTCTCTGACGGATCGTTTTGTTATATTCCGAAAGGCGTTCGTTGCCCGATGGAATTATCAACCTATTTCCGTATCAATCAGGCCGGAACAGGGCAGTTTGAAAGAACGCTTGTCGTTGCCGACGAAGGTAGTTATGTGAGTTACTTGGAAGGATGTACCGCGCCATCGCGTGACGAAAACCAATTACACGCTGCCGTTGTAGAACTAATCGCTCTTGACAATGCCGAAATTAAATATTCGAC
>NZ_JASLCE010000018.1 GCF_030146175.1 Flavobacterium sp.
AATCGTATTCACCCTTGTTTTATTCGGGTGATATGTTCTATACAGGCTATGATGACGACTTTACAGGACGATTTAACGAAGACATTGTGGCCGAATGGGATCATTACCTCGGAGGCACCATCAACAAAGAAAAACTGAGTTATCTGATATTAAATGATAGTTCGAGAACGACAGTAGAGAATATGTATAATGTGGCTTTTAATAAAAAGAAACCCACTCTTTCCGATTCTAAAATCGATCTGAAAAATAAAAAAGTAAAAGACTTTTTAGAGTTTATGTATTATGCCCGACAAATTGATCAGTATACTACAGCGCAATATGATCCATGGGATGCCAACGAAAAGCCTGTCTCACGAGTATCGCCGCAGTTGATCAAAACGGTAGAAACAAAATTTGAACAAACACAGGATGCGTTCCTGAAAAACAGATATTGGTTTCAAACCATGAAGGCTTATTTTTATAGCAATTCGAAACCGGAAACGATCACTTTTTTTGAAAAGACCCAAAACAGTGTGCCTAAAAATACGCTGTATTACCGCGGACTTTCATATGTTGCCGGGAGCTATTACAAACAACAAAACTATGTAAAAGCCAATTACGGCTATGCGGTGGTATTTGATAAATGTCCGGCACTTCGTCAGACGACGGCCTATAATTTCCACCCGCAGGAGCAATCCGATTTTAACGCTTCGCTACAGTTAGCCCAGAATACGGATGAAAAAACAGCATTGTGGGCGCTTTTGGGGTATTATGCCGATGAACAAAAAGCGATTGCCGAGATCTATAAGCTAAATCCAAAAAGCGAACATCTGGAATATCTGTTAACACGTCTTGTGAATAAAGAAGAAATCCGACTAAACGATGATGAGTTTAGGACAATTCCAGAATATAAAAAGAAGATCAATGAGAAGCTGAACAAAGACATGGTCGCTATGGTTGATAAAATTGCAGACGAATCCCAAACGGCAAAGCCCTATTTGTGGAATAGCGCAGCTGGCTACCTGAATATCTTTAAAGGCGATTATAAAAGAGCTGCCAAACTGTTTGATAAAGCTGAAAGCAAGGCACCGAAAAGTGAGCTCTCAGACAGACAATTTCGTCTTTTAAAATTGATCAACACTATTAGCACAACCACTAAAATGAATGCGAAATCGGAAGCAGCACTGTTAAAAGAGCTTAAGTGGTTGTATCTGGAACTTCCGAATGTGGAAAATGAGCTTGCTTATTTTCGTTATTATAAAGCCAAAGAATGGAGTGCCCGTTATATTGCATCGTTGTATGCCTCACAGAAAAATGGTGTAATGGCAGAATTGTTTTTACGCGATAAAACGTATTATCATAAACCGGAAAGCCAGGAAGCCATGAAAGCTTTTTTAAGCAAATCCAATAAAAGCGAATGGGAGCAAATGGCTTTGAAGCTTTATAATGTGACGTTGTCGGATATTTACGATTATCAGGGTGTGATAAGCGCTTATAACAATAAAATCGATCAGGCAATTAGCTATATGGAACAGTCCGAAAGAAGTAAAGATTCGTTATGGGGGAATCCGTTTAATGGTAAGATTAGGGATTGTAACGATTGCGATCATGTGGCCTATCAGAAGGTGAAATATACCAAGCTTTCTTTTTTACAAAAAATAAAAGAAATGCAGGATAAGCTGACAAAAGGTGAGGACGTATATAGTAATAACCTTTTATTGGGTAATGCCTTTTATAATATGACCTATTATGGTAATGCCCGTGCTTTTTACGATGACGTTATCATGGCGCAATGGGGAAACTATATCGATGAATTTTACCAACCGATTCTGTTAAGCACAGCACTGGCGAATGAGTATTATAAAAAGGCCTTTGCGGCAGCAACCAATCCGGAACAAAAAGCAAGATGTATGTATATGATGGCCAAATGCGAACGGAACGATTTCTATTCCGGACGGTATCATACCAGGGATACTTATTACCGACAAGCGGAAGTAAGCTTTTTGGCCTGGAATGGGTTTCAAAAACTAAAATCGGATTATTCCAATACCGAGTATTATAAAGAAGTGATCAAAGAATGCGGCTATTTCCGGAAATACCTCGGAATGGAATAATTCCAAAAGTTGAAGCCGTAAAGCCTTTAATAATTAAATGAAAGTGAAGCAAATAATTGCAATCATCCTATTCGTAGGATTGTTTTCGGCCTGTTCGGATAAGTCGGAAAAAGGGGAGCCAAACGTGGCATTCTATTACTGGAAAACAATTTTTAAACTAACGGAAAACGAAAAAAAGGTATTGTCGGAGAATAACGTCGGTAAAATCTATATCCGTTATTTCGATATTGGTCTTAAGGGGAAAGAAGCCATACCGGTATCACCGATACGCTTTTCCGAAAAACCGGATCCGTATAAAATTGTTCCGGTGGTGTATATCAAAAATGAAGTCATGCTCGAACCGACAGTCGACTTGGAAAAGTTGGCTGAAAATGTCAATACCTATGTCGGAAAAGTCAATGCGAAATACGGAATTGCGTGGGATGAAATTCAGGTGGATTGCGACTGGACGTTAAATAGTAAAGACCGTTATTTAAAATTTGTCGAACATTTAAAGTTGGTTAGTGCCAAAAGGTTGTCGGCGACCATTCGGTTACATCAGGTGAAATATTTTAATAAAACCGGAATTCCCAATGTCGACAAAGGCGTGTTGATGTACTACAATATGGGAAGTATCGCGCCCGATAATCGGAATTCTATTTATGATCGGGAAGTGGCACAAAGCTATATCAAAAGCCTGAAAAAATTTCCATTGGCACTCGACGTGGCTTTGCCAATATATAGCTGGGGAATTCATATCCGGAATCATCGGGTGATCAAAGTGATCAGTAAAATTGATGTGGCGGCTCTTAAAAACGATCCGCATTTTAGAAAAACGGATGACATGTATTTTACCGTAGTGGAAAGCGTTATCCGCGGTGGCAATTATTTTAAAGAAGGCGATCAGCTAAAAATGGAATCCATTTCAAAAGACGATCTGGAAAATATGGCCGATGATCTACGTGATAATCTGGCAAACCGCCCGGATGAAATTATATTTTATGACTTGGACGACTTTAATATAACTCCTTATCATAAGGAACAAAACATCTTTAAAAAAGTAGCGGCCTGGTTTTAGTTGTTTAAGAGACGGGGTTATTTTGAGAAATAAAAAAACAAAAAGGAGGCTTCATCAAGCCTCCTTTTTTCATGATTTATCTGGAATGATTAGCGTTTTATCTGAACCCGGATTCCTTTGGTATGGCTCGTAAATTCCGGAGCATACATGCTTTGTATCGTCGTGATGCCATTGGAAAAATGACCACTGTTATTGGCGCGTACATCATATTCGATAACATAGACTCCTTTTCTGATCTGATCGAAAAAGAAGTGGGTGGCGGCATCACGGGTACTTTGCGAGTAACTCAAATCTTGTTTCCATTGATAACCGGAAAGTACATTTACCGGCTCAAAACCGGAAGCTCTCATATCTTTTAAATGAATATATTCGATATCCTCAGTCGCTTTGATGATAATGCGAACGGTAACAAGATCACCGACTTTAATGCTCTTTTCTGGTGTAATTTGTTCCAACTGTATACCTTTATCGGTTGTTTTCTTTAGGTATAATTCTTTGGAAGTTGATAAACCGCTTCCGCTTTGTGTTTTAATTTTATCAAGATCTTCAAAATATTGCCAGTAGTAACCACCATAACCCGGAACTTTCGATTTATTTTCGATGCTGATAGTCGCCATCTCCGGACTGATTTCTTTTTGATTCCAGTTGAGTTTGATATAACCGGTCTCGGCTTCTTTCTGATTTTCGTTCCGTTTTTTAGACATTATTTTTTCATTTCCGACTTTAAAAACGGTGTTGTCCTTTTCCGAAAGCCAATTGTCACCATACGATAATAAAGCATAAATCGCTTCGGTAGTGGCTTTGGTTGTTGGCCAGCTTTGTCCTTGTTTGTTTTTTAGTAACCATACTTTCATCGCTTCAATCGCGGTTTTATCTTCGGTTATTTCAGCGAATGCTTCGATCAGCATCGCCTGAGTTTCTATTGGCGCCTGATACCAGTACCATCCTGATTTATTGGTAATCCAATACATACCGAAATCAGTATTGTTAGCCGCCGTTTCTTTTAAACCGGTTATAATAGTTGCCGCCGTTTTCGGGTCATTAAAACGATTGAAAACTAATGCTGCTAATGCTTTTTCATAAAGTGAATAATTCAGCCAGTTTTTTCGCGAAGCTTCCAGCTGTAAGTTAATCGCGTTTTGCTGTTCTGTATTCAAAGGATGACTGGTCAGATAGAAACTTCGGGCATAGAGGTAATAGAGATTATCACAATCTTGTCTATTTAGTCCGGAAGTTTTTAATTGCTCTTTATGATTGTACATAAATTTGGAATCGATATACTGAATTCCCGGATCTGTGATGCTTTTAAATCGTGATTTGATATCCTCTTTAAGTTGTATTTTGGAAAGATGCCCGAAACCGGCCATAATATGACGGGTAATATAATAGCTTTCATCTCCATTTTGAAACCACGGAAAACCTCCGGATGCTTTTTGTTTTTCTTTTAACTTATCAAAAATAACATCAGTAGAAATTACCATTTTATCCAGGTCGAATAATAAAGCCAGACTTTTTTTCTTTTCAGCGTCAGACTGAGAATCGCGTAACCACGGTGTTTCAGCCAGTATAATGGATTTTAATTCTTCGTTTTGTTCCAGTTTGGAAATACTTTTTCCGTCTTTTCTCCAGTTTTCAAAAAGCGTTGCAATTTTAGGATTACTATTGATAATCTGTGTAGCCAGTACATTGGAATAATATCGGGCAAATGTTTGTTCGGAGCATTCGTGTTCATATTCCATTAAGTACGGTAACGCTTGTAATGCCAGCCAGGTCGGATTGGAAGTATATTCCAGTGTAATCTGGTGATTGCGAAGCGTTTTTGAAGTATTGTTCTTTAAATTATCAAGTGTATACGTTTTTTTACTGTCGCCGCGAACCCAAAGCGGGATACTTTCGGTAACAAATAGCGTATTGGTAAGCACCGGAAGTATATTTTCTTCACCATCGCTAAAGCTACCGGATTTGGCTACTACTTTATATTGGATACCTTGAACGCCTTCCGGAATAATAATCTTCCAGCTCACTTCCGAATTGCCTTTGGCCGGGATAATAAAGTTTTTGATGTTGTTTTGATTGGCCGTTTTATGATCGATCGGTTCCATTGTTGTAGCGTCAAAAAGTTGTAAAGCAGCAATTCCGGATTTTGAATCGAAGGTCATATTCGCAATTTTAGCGCTGATAAAAAGTGTGTCTTTCTCACGGAAAAAACGAGGAAAGTTAGGGGTTATCATCAACTCTTTCTGCGTAATTATCTGATCTTCATAATAAGCTGATTTTCCTTTTTTGTTATGACCGAAAAGGCGAAGTTTCCATTTCGTTAAAGACTCCGGTGAAGTAAACGAAAATTTGATTCTCCCCTCTTTATCCGTTTTTAAATGCGGATAGAAAAAAGCTGTTTCATTAAAGTTTTTCCGAGTTTTTACCTCAGCAATTTCCGTTAGCGCTTTTTTTGTTGTTATCACTAAAACACCGTTAGCGCCGGCGGAACCGTATAAGGCTGTTCCTTGAGAACCTTTTAACAGAGTAGTCGATAAAAGGTCGGAACCGGGTAGATTTTCCAGTGTACTGGCATCAACTATTTTTCCGTCGACTACAATTAAAAGCGGTTTATCGTTTTCATTTATAGTACGCGGAGCTCTGATCGCAATAGGTGGCGCTTGACTAACCTGAAGACCGCTTACTTTTCCGGTTAGCGCCTGAAGCATATTGACATCCGATAATTTGTTAGCCAGATTAGCGGCCAGTATAGCCTCTTTTCTGGCCTTTATTCCCATAGCACCGACAACCACTTCATTAAGATGTTTGGACTCAGATGCTAATGTTACATTTTGGGTTTTATCTTTTATAACCACCGACTTGGTTTCCATTCCCACAAAACTATAGGTCAGTATATCGCCTATAGATGCCGTTATCGTATAATAACCATCCATGTCGGTTTGGGTACCTTGTCTTGTTCCGTTTACAACAATTGCAACGCCCGGTAACGGCAATCCGCCTTCCGAAACAATACCGCTGATTGTTTTGGCATTGGCCGGTGTTTTGGTTTTTCCGGAATCAACCAGTTTTTTATAAAGTAGTAGGGCATATGGATCATTCGGGTTCGCAAAATTAAATCCGAACCAGATAAGACTGTTTGGTTTGTCTGAGATATCCGAATAATAAGAAGCGGTATCGGAATAGAAAGATAAAGATCCGTACTCATTCCCAAAACCTATTTTAGATTTCTCCGGAACATAACGGTTATAATTACGGAATGATGTCAGTTGTTCCCACTCGGTTTTGGTAAACTGATCCAGTGAACTGTCATACATTGATGCTAAAACTTCGGCTTCTTTTTTGTTTTTTATCCGGAATATCCAGTTTTCATGACTTCCGGGCTCAATCTTATTTCGGATACTTTCAACTTCAAAAGCTAAAGATTCCTCTTCTTCCTGAATGTCGGAGATAACGGTTTCCGTAACCACTTCATTATCAAATAAAGTTTGAAATTGTGTTTTGATCATTCCTTTAGCGCCAGTTTTTACAGGAACCTGTATAATCGCTTGTTTGTTTTGGAGTTGGAATGTTTCTCTGTAATATTGTATGCCGTTAGAATAAACATCGGCATTCAGATACAAATCGGCAAAATTGGACACGATTTCCAATTTTATGAATCCGTCTTTTAACGGAGTAGGGTTGACTTGTTTTACCGTAAATAATCGGTCGGATGGTTTTTGTTTGTCCTTTTGCTGGAATAATTTAAAGTTAGCTGTGTTTTCAATCGAATGGCCGAGTGAATCTTTAGTTGAAAACGCAACCGTGTAATTTCCGGTTTTCCAATCCGACATAAAATCCAACGGGATTTTGCGATCCAATTGTGTATTCACATTTCTTTTTAGGACAACGGTTTTCGGAATCGAATCATTGTCACGTTTTTCATAAGGGAATACGGAATCGAAGGTACTGTCGTCTATCGATTTTATTTCCGGATTATATCCTTTTCTTTTCCATTTGTTGCTTATCGGAGCGGTATAATAAAATGTCAATGTACCTTTAGTAGGAATAAACGAATCATTCAGGTTTTCACTGTTTAATTGCAGGAATTCTTTCTTTCCGGTTTCGATTACCTGCGGAAGATTAAGTTCCAGGTTTAGCATATGATAACCCGCTTTTACCGTGGTTTTATTGCTTCTGGTTTCCCCGTTAATGTCGGTTATATCAACCGTAACGTCATAATTAAATACCGGGCGTTTTTCCGGTCCGTATTCAGTGTCCGGTTCCGCATTAAAGACCACTGTAAAATTACCGTTGCTATCGGTTTGCGTTTCGCCTTTGGCTATAAAAGGACTCTCCTCCTGATAGTAATATCTCGATCGGACAAATCGTTTGATAATATAGGTCACTTTGGCATCACTGATCGTACTGCCCGAAAGTGCTTTGGCTGTTCCTTTTATTGTAATTTCCTGATTAACGGCATACGTTTTTGTTACAGGCGCAAAAGTGATCTGAAAGTTGGGTCTTTTGTATTCTTCGACGTTAAAATCGATGGTTTTGCTATAGGAGTTCATTTTGTCCCAAAACGGATGTTCATCTTCTGCTTTATTATAAAGAGGATCGTTTTCAACCGTATCCGGTTCTTCAGCTTCAATTGAATATGACCCGGTTGCGCCGTTTTTAGGTAAAATAAATTTACCGGAAAAAGAACCGAATTCATTTGTTTTGGCTTCTAATGTTTCTACTGTTTTGTTATTCGGATCAGTGAGATTTACTTTTACAGTAAGATTAGGGATAATTTCTGTTGTATTGTTTTTGTCCCACAATGCGATTCCTTTGTAATAAACGGGTTGTCCGGGTCTATAGATAGCCCTGTCGAGAAAAAGCTGGATTGTTGCATTGGAAATGGAATCGTTTGTGCTGTTATTCCGGTTAAAGTAACTGTCAATATAAGTTTGGCTTACATATAAAGAATCGTTATTTTGTGTTGCCAGAATAGAATCATTATAGGAATAATTAGAAGGTTCCCATTTAATGCTGGTGCGACCTTCAGCATTGGTTTGTGCTGTAAAATTTTTACCGGAAATAATCACTTTTTCCATTGGTTTTCCGGTTTTTCGGTGCAATGCTTCAAAATATAATTGGTCGTTTTTGACATAACTAAGTAATCCGATATCGCTAACAATTAAAATATTTTCGTTTGTTTCTCTGGAATAGGTTTTATCCGGACTATCATAATCAATCATATACGTTCCTGTTGTCAGATCCGGTAACATTATTTCGGTAGTATATTCGAAATAATCACCTTTGTTTTGTAACGGATACGTGATGGTTTTTATCGGTTTTCTCGAGTTACGGATTGTTTTTTGGATACTATCCCTTACAGCAGAAGAAATGTTATACAAGGATGTAACTTCCCGATGGTTTATTTTATAAAAGGAAAGTGTGCAATTATTCAGATTTTTATAGTGAATAAGCGCTCGTGCATGCTGCTCGTTGTACGTGTATTTTAATAATTGAATTGAAAAAGATTCCCGGGTTAAAAAGTAACGGTCGTTTGCCGCTTTTTTATAGGTATTGGACTTTCCTAAAGCTAATAAACTGTCATATGTTTTTAACGCCAGTTGGTTATAATCCTGATGGTCTTTTTTAGAGGCATGTAACAGATACAGCGATGCTTTTCGATATAAAACATTTTGAAGAGTCAATGTATCTGTATTTTGTTTCGGGAATCGATTCAGTATTTTAAGATATTGAAGCCCTTCGACGTCAAAGACAGACTGTAAATCGTCCAATCGTTTCAATTGGTATTTTGAGCGTAAAACAGGATTGTTTTCCAGTTTTTGATATAAGCTTATGCTGTTTTTTAAATCATCATTTTTGATTGACTGTAGGTTGTTTTTACGGAAATTATCGGAAGTGTCAAATAGCGATAGCCATTCCTTTTCTGTGTTTTTCAGATGCGAACCTTTTATCGCTGCGATATAACGCTGAATAGCCTCACTAGCTAAAAAATCATAAAGCGTATACTTTTTGAAGTCTTCGTATTTTTCAAAGTCAATAACATTTTCATACTGCGTTAACGGCGTTTTTAATAACACGTTTTCCGCTTCAATTGATTTCTGATAAGCAATTTGTATTGTATCCTGAAGCATGTTAAGCGGCCAGCTTCTATAGTCGGCTTCAGGAGTGTAATCGACATTAGATAGCTTAGCGATTTTATATCCGTTTTTGACTAAATGGGATTCAAGACATTGGGCGTAGATATAGTATAACAGTGATTGTGTAGGAATGCTACTGTTTTTGATATCGCTTTTTAAGTTGGCAATGATTTTTACACCGGCATCTTCTTCCAATGTCTGCATGTATTTTGACGAATAAAAGAAGGCTTTAACCATTTCGGCTTCATTTCCCCGGGATTTGGCTTTTTTGTAAATATATTGGACTTCGGTATTGGCCGAACGGATTTTTCCTTCCCGTTCGAGTGCAATGACTTTATCCCATTTTTTATCAAATTTCTGGGCATATAATAGTGTCGAGAAGAATAGGGCAAAAACAAATGTAATTTTTCTCATGGGTAGGAATTTTTAAGCAAGATACTATAAAGTTTAAATATTCTCTAATCGTTATAAAAAAGGATGTATTTTGTTATTTTTGAATGATGAAGCAATGGATTTACATAGGATTGTTAGTGCCTTTTTTATCGTGGTCACAAGGTGATTTGGGAAAAGGTATACAGTTGTTTGAACAGGCGCGCTATGAAGAAGCACGACCTTATTTCAATGCGATTGTCAAAGAAGATCCGGATAATGCCAAAGCGATAGTATATTTAGGTGATATTGCGGCGCATCAGCAACAATGGGACGAAGCCATTTCGTGTTATCAAAAACTAAAAGTGCGGTATCCTAAAAATGCGGAGTACTATTATAAGTATGGCGGTGCGATGGCGATGAAGGCAAAGTCGGTTAGTAAATTCAAAGCATTGGGAATGATCGACGATATAGAAGAAGCCTTCCTGACAGCTGCTAAATTAAATCCGAAGCATATAGAATCGCGTTGGGCTTTGATAATTTTTTATCTGGAAATCCCAGGAATATTGGGCGGAAGTGAAAAAAAAGCGCAACGCTATTCCGATGAACTAATGGCGATTTCACCGGTGGACGGTTATCTTTCCAAAGGTCATATTGCCGAATATTTTAAGCGTTATTCCGAAGCGGAAAAATATTTTATCAAAGCGGTGGCTATTGGTCAGTCAAAAGTGACCTACCAACGTCTGGCCGATTTGTATAAAAATAAAATGAAGATGCCGGAAAAAGCAAAACAAACCTTAGATTTGTATCAAAAGAAAAAAACATAAAAATGCGTACACATTTTATCGCTATCGGAGGAAGTGCCATGCACAATCTGGCACTGGCTTTACATAGCAAAGGATATAAGGTAACCGGAAGTGATGATGCTATTTTCGAACCTTCCAAAACCCGTTTAAAAAACAAAGGATTATTACCGGAAGAAATGGGATGGTTCCCGGAGAAAATCACATCCGATATCGAAGCGGTTATTTTGGGAATGCACGCCAAAGCCGATAATCCCGAATTGTTAAAAGCACAGGAATTGGGATTGAAAATTTATTCGTATCCTGAATTTTTGTACGAACAGTCAAAAGATAAAACCCGGGTTGTAATTGGCGGTTCCCACGGGAAAACAACCATTACTTCAATGATTCTTCATGTAATGCATTATCATAATATTGATGTGGATTATATGGTGGGAGCACAATTAGAAGGGTTTGATACCATGGTTCACCTTACTACCGATAATGATTTTATCGTTCTGGAAGGCGATGAATACTTGTCATCTCCAATGGATCCAAGACCGAAATTTCACTTATACCAACCGAATATTGCATTGATCAGCGGAATTGCCTGGGATCATATCAATGTGTTTCCGACTTATGAAAATTATGTAGAGCAATTCTCGATTTTTATCCGGAAAATTACCAATGGCGGTATATTGGTTTATAATGAAAATGATCCGGAAGTAAAAAGAGTAGCCGAAGAAGCGACCAATCCGATCCGGAAAATTCCATACCATACTCCGGAGTATACCGTGGAAGACGGAACAACGTTATTGGCAACACCGGAAGGGCCAATGCCAATTGAAGTTTTCGGAGCGCATAACCTGAATAATCTTGCCGGAGCAAAATGGATTTGCCAGAATATGGGTGTCGATGAAGCCGATTTTTACGAAGCCATTGCGAGTTTTAAAGGCGCTTCCAAACGTTTGGAGAAAATCGCGGAAGGAAAAGGTAAGGTTGCCTATAAGGATTTTGCACATTCGCCGAGTAAAGTGGCCGCGACGACTAAAGCGGTAAAAGAACAATATCCAAACCGAAATCTGATAGCTTGTCTGGAGTTGCATACCTATAGTAGTTTGAATGCCGAATTTTTAAAAGAATACCAAGGAGCACTCAATGCTGCCGATACGGCTGTTGTTTTTTATTCGCCGGAAGCGGTTCAGATCAAACGATTGGAAACAATAACCTACGAACAGATTGCTAAAGCATTCAATAGGGAAGACCTGATTATTTATACCAATCCGGAAGATTTTAAACAGTATCTTTTTAATCTTAACCTGGATAATACGGCACTTTTATTAATGAGTTCCGGAAATTACGGCGGACTGGATTTCGACGATGTGAAGAAATTAATACAGTAATAAAAAAGGATTGGCTTTCGCTAATCCTTTTCTGTTTTATAGGTATAGTGTCCGGTAATCGGATACTTAAAAAGAAAATCTTCCAACACTTGTCCGCGGCCTACATTGTGAACAATCAGATGGCGTTTTCCGTCTTTTGATTTTCGATGTACAACGATGCCGATATGGGGTAAGGCTCCGGGAAGCATCCAGGTAACAATATCTCCGGTAGTATAATCGGACGGATTAGCGGTAATCGGTTTGACTTTTCCAAAACGGGAAAAGTAAACCTGAAGATTGGGAACTCTTCTGTGATCAATATTCGTGTCCGGTTTTTTTAAACCCCATTTCGAAGGATACTTCGAAAAGTTTTTTTGCATATCCACATGAACCTCCTTCTGTAAATCAATCCCAAGCTTCCGGTAAGCTCTGATAATTACATCCGTACAAACGCCCTTATCCGACGGGACATCCCCATTTGGATATCCAATTTTTCGATACACCGGATCATACGTCACCCGATCCTTTGTTAATACCATAGCCGCTTCGGATAATTTTTGAGAGGGGTGAAACTGGCTGTTTATGGCTGTTATTGGGTAGGTTAGGAATAGAAAAACCAGAAAAAAATTCATAACTTTATTTTTATTAGAATAACGGACTTTGAACGAAACTAGTATTAAACAAAAAATATACGCCAAAATGAAAGTAATCAACTATATCCCAATTAAAGACTGGGCACCTTCCGATCAACCCAGAGAAAAACTAATCGAAAAAGGCCGAACCATTTTAAGCAACACCGAATTGCTAACCATTCTGATACGATCTGGTAGTGAAAAAGAAAGCGCTCTGGATCTCTCTAAAAAAATTCTGGGCAGCCTTGATAATAATTTAAACGCTTTAGGGAAGCTATCCATCAAACAATTAATGTCCTTTAAAGGCATTGGTGAAGCAAAAGCAGTAACCATAATCGCAGCCTTGGAATTAGGGAGAAGAAGAAAAGCCGAAGCCAGTAAATGGAACCTCCCGATTATTATGTCCAGCAAATCCGTTTTTACAATTATGCAACCGATCCTCGGAGAACTGGGGCATGAAGAATTCTGGATTCTCCTCTTAGATAACTCCAATAAAGCAATTCATAAATACCAAATCAGTAAGGGAGGTTTGGTGGCTACCCTTGTGGATCCAAGACTGATTTTTAAAACTGCCCTTGAATATAGCGCAACCGGTGTGATCTTAGTTCATAACCATCCTTCCGGATCTCTAAAAGCCAGTGAAACCGATATTAGTATCACTTATAAACTCAAAGAAGCCGGAGATTATCTGGATATTAAAGTACTCGATCATATTATCGTAACCGAAAACGAATACTTTAGCTTTCGGGACGAAGGATTACTCTAAAGCATTACATTCCGGACAAATTCCACTAATTAAAATTTGTTGCTCCCGAACGGTATAACCGGAAGGTAAATTAATCCGGATAGCAATAGACTCCATGCAAGTCGTTTTTTTACATTTTTCACAACTAAAGTGAACATGATCGTGATTGTGTTGGGACTGCTCTTTGGATTCACATTCCTTACATAAGGCATATTGAACCACTCCATCAAGGTTTGTAATTCTGTGGAGTTTTCCCTCGTCAACGAGTCGATCCAATGCCCGGTATATTGTAACCCTGTCATATGTGTTTCCAAAATGATTGTGGAAATCTTTATGGGCTAAGGCGGTATTTTGTGCCTTCAACAGTTCAAGTATCGCAGTTTTGGTACCTGAGCTACGTTCTCTTTTGATTTTTTTTTCAGCCATCTTTAAAATGAACAGGTTGTGCTATTGCTTTGTAAGCCTTTGCAACAAAATTACAAAAAATCAAAATACGATGCTTTGGTGTCAGAAAGGTTCATGATCGAAACGAAGCGATACTGTGGCTATTGAAAGAAACACTAGCTTTTGTTATATTATTCATAATAAAAAGAACCGGAACTAATTTTTTGTTATTTTTGATTGGCTTAGTATAAATAGCTCTTTAGGAGCTATTTTTTCGTTTAAAATAGCCTACATTGGATTTATTAAAAGCATTTGATAATGATTGCTACTAAAAATATTACGTTCTCATACGGGAAAGGGACTTCTTTTGCGTTTCCCAATATTAGCTGTTCTGATGGTGATACCATACTGATTACCGGTGGATCCGGAAAAGGAAAGACAACATTGCTACATCTTTTGGGTGGACTTTTACGACCTCAGGCAGGTGAAGTCCTTATAAATACTACCGATATCGGAATATTGTCTGAAAAAAAACTGGATCATTTCAGAGGGAAAAACATCGGACTGGTTTTACAGCAATCCTATTTTATAGGCGCATTATCCGTACTTGAAAATGTAGAACTGGCCTCCTGGTTAGCTTCGGGTAAGCAACGTACCGAAAAGGCTAAAGTGTTATTACAACATCTCGATCTCGAAAATCATATCCATAAGTTGCCTTCACAACTTAGTATTGGTCAGCAGCAACGGGTTTCGATAGCCAGAGCGTTGATCAACGAACCAAAAGTACTTTTAGCAGACGAACCGACTTCCAGTCTGGACGATGAAAATGCGTTTAAAGTTGCCGATTTACTGGATAATCTGGCTAAAGAATATCGTTCGGCACTGGTAATCGTGACACATGATTCCCGATTAAAGCAACGTTTTACCAATCAAATTACGCTGTCATGATTACAAAATTAGCCTGGAAAAATACCTGGTTTAAGCCACTCAATACAACGCTAAGCATTATTTTGCTAACAGCCAGTGTGGCGATTATTACAGTGTTAATTCTGTTGCAAAAACAATTTGAGGAAAAATTTTCCAGCAATGCCGATGGAATCGATTTGGTTTTAGGCGCGCAGGGAAGTCCGTTGCAACTTATTTTGTCTTCCGTATATCAGGTGGATGCACCGACCGGTAATATCGATTATCAGGAAGCCAAAAAATGGATGACAAACCCTTTTGTAAAGACAGCTATTCCACTGGCTTTTGGCGATAATTACCACGGCTTTAAAATTGTTGGAACCACTACCGATTATATGGAAAAGTATGCGGCAAAAGTAGTGTCGGGTAAAGCCTTTGAAAAGGATTTTGAGGTTGTTGTGGGAAGTGAAGTGGCGAAAAAACTAAACCTGAAAACCGGAGATAAATTTTTTGGATCCCATGGCGATGCCGAAGAAGGTGAGGTTCATGAAGAACATGCCTATCATATCGTTGGCGTATTATCGGAAACCGGAAAGGTAATCGATAACCTGATTCTTTCGAATATCCAGAGTGTTTGGGCGATGCACGATTCGCATGAACATGGCGAAGCCGAAATGCACGACCACGATCATGAAGGACATGACCACGATCACGATCATGCGGAAGCCGATCATCATCACGATGCAGTTGTAATTAGTGAGGAAGGAAAAGAGATTACAGCTGTTTTATTGAAATTCCGAAATAAAATGGGGATTGTAACCTGGCCGCGAATGATTCCGCAAAATACCAAAATGCAGGCGGCTTCACCGGCTATTGAAATCAACCGACTGTTTACTTTGTTTGGTGTCGGACTTCAGGCTTTGCAATACCTGGCGTATGGAATTATGCTGATATCCGGAATTAGTATTTTTATTGCTTTATACAATACATTAAAAGAACGAAAATATGAATTCGCCTTGTTGCGAGTGAACGGAGCAACCCGTTTTCAATTGCTGTATCTAGTCGTTATTGAGAGTTTGATCTTATGCGTACTGGGTTATCTTTCCGGCACAATAGTTGGAAGAGTAGCACTACTGTTTATTTCCGGTTCCTCCGAGGAAGAATTTAAAATGACATTTAACCCTTTTGAGTTTGTCTGGGAAAAAGAAGGATTCTTATTTTTACTGACTATATTTGTCGGTGTTTTAGCGGCTGTTATTCCGGCTGTTAAGGCGTACAAACTTAATATTTCAAAAACTTTGGCCAATGCGTAAAAAATCGATAGTAGTAATAGCCCTTACGGCACTGCTTTTAGTCCTGGAATACGGTTATACTCCGGAAAAAGCACAAAGCAACACACCTGCGGATACAAAAATGGAAAAAGCAGGATTCGTTAGTTTTACGAACAGCCGAAACACTATAGTAACGGCAAGTTCGGATACGCTTACCTGGAAATTGCTGGGTGATATTAAATATGTAAAAAAACAACATAAAACATACGGAGAAGTAATGTTCCCGCAGGTAAATGCGAAACTAAAACTAACCAATAAAAAGCGCATTGTGATGAGCGGGTTTATTATCCCGATCGATAACAAGTCCTATGCGTTAAGTAAAAATGTGTTTGCATCTTGTTTCTTTTGTGGTAAATCCGGGCCGGAAACCATTATGGGAATTAAGTTTAAAGGAGAAACACCAAAATTAAAAACCGACCAATATGTAACATTGGAAGGGAATTTCCGCTATAACGATAGCGATGTAGAAGACTGGGTTTATCACGTAGATGATGCCGTTATCGTTAAAGGAGCCAAATAAAATACAAGCATGAGATTTACGAATAAAACCGATATTTTTTTCGATCTGGATCATACCCTTTGGGATTTTGAAAAAAATTCTGCATTAGCTTTTGAAGCAATCTTCGAAAAGCATGCAATGCCTATTTCGATGGAAACTTTTCTGGAATACTATATTCCGATTAATTTTAAATACTGGAAACTGTATCAGGAAGAAAAAATTACACAACAGGAATTGCGATATTCCCGTTTTAGAGAGGTGTTTGACTTGTTACAATATCCAATCGACGATGCGAAAATCAATCTTTTAGCACAGGAATATATCTGGTATTTGCCAAAGTTCAATCACCTTTTTGATGGCGCTATCGAAATCCTGGATTATTTAAAACCGAAATACAACCTGCATATCATCACGAACGGATTCCATGAAGTTCAGGAAGGGAAACTCAAAAATGCCAATATCGACCATTATTTTATTACGATAACCAATTCGGAAAAAGCCGGAGTTAAAAAACCCAATCCGAAGATATTCGAATTTGCATTGGATCTTGCCCGAACGGATAAAGACAAAAGCGTGATGATTGGCGATAGCATGGAAGCCGATATCGAAGGGGCGTTAAATGTTGGGCTTGATGCCATCTTTTTTAGTGAATCCGACTATGGGGACGCTTTAAAAGTGCCACAGGTGCGTCACTTGTTAGAACTTAAAAAAATACTTTAGAATAGTAAATCAAACCAATATGAAAAAGACTGGTGTAATGCTGACAATCCTGTTGCTTTCGGCAACGGCATTTTCGCAACGACTAACGGATTATAAATATGTTATAGTACCGGCTAAATTTTCCTTTTTGAAGCAAGCCAATAAGTATAACCTGAACGCTTTAACCAAAATGGTTTTCGAAAAGAAAGGGTATACGGTATTGTATGATACGGATATTATGCCGGATGAGGTTGCTCAAAACAGATGTAATGCGTTATTTGCCAATATGGTAGAGGATAATACGGTTTTCAATACCAAAATTAAAGTGGAGTTGACAGATTGTAAAAATCAAACTGTTTTTATTTCGGAAGAGGGAACCAGCCGATTAAAAGAGTATGATAAAGCCTATATCCAGGCCTTCCGAATTGTAGGGAAATCGATTGAGGAAGGATTACAGGATGCCAAACCGCTACCAATTCCACCACTAAAACCTGCGCCACCTGTAACGGAAAATCTGGTTGTACAGGAAGCCATAAAAAAAGACCCAATAACTACGACGGTTATATCCGGACAATTGTTTGCACAACCGATAACAAACGGTTATCAGTTAGTGGATAGTACGCCGAAAATCGTTTTAAAAATATTTAAAACCAGTAACCCGGATCTGTATACCGCTAAAAACGATAGCGTTCAAGGGGTATTGATCAAAAAGAATAACGCCTGGATATTCGAATATTATCAGAACGAAAAACTGGTATCCGAAAAACTGGATATTAAGTTCTAATAATTGTATTTATCCTTCCAACGGTTTTTTAGAAAATCCCGGGTTGCATTTTCCCGGGAATTATTTCCCGGATCGTAAAATATAGTTTGCTGTAATTCGTCCGGAAGAAACTCCTGATCGACAAAATTGTTTGCATAATCGTGTGCATACTTGTATTCGTCTCCATAGCCCAATTCTTTCATGAGTTTGGTTGGAGCGTTGCGTAAATGTATCGGAACCGGTAAGTCGCCGGTTTGTTTTACCAGTTGCTGTGCCTTTCCAATAGCCATATAACTCGCATTACTTTTGGGAGATGTCGCCAGATAAATAGCGCATTGACTCAATATGATGCGACTTTCCGGATAACCAATTGTTGTTACCGCCTGAAAGGTGTTGTTGGCCATAATTAAAGCCGTCGGATTGGCATTACCAATGTCTTCCGAAGCCAGAATCAGCATGCGACGCGCAATGAATTTAACGTCTTCACCACCTTCAATCATTCGTGCCAACCAATATACGGCTCCGTTTGGATCGCTACCGCGGATGGATTTTATAAAGGCGGAAACAATGTCATAATGCTGTTCTCCGGTTTTATCGTACAATACGGTGTTTTTCTGAACCAATTGCATGACTTTTTCATTGGTGATTTCAATTGTATCACCTTCGGATGCATGGATCACCAATTCGAAAATATTGAGTAGTTTTCGTCCGTCTCCGCCCGAAAGTCGTAGTAACGCTTCGGTTTCCAACAAACGAATATTTTTAGATTTTAAAATCGTATCTTTTTCAAGCGCCCGGTGTAATAAGGCTTCAAGGTCTTCCTTGGAAAACGGATTCAGGACATAAACCTGACATCTTGACAATAAAGCGGGAATGACTTCAAAACTCGGATTTTCGGTCGTCGCTCCAATAAGCGTTACCCAGCCTTTTTCGACAGCCGCCAATAAAGAATCCTGTTGTGATTTACTAAACCGGTGAATCTCATCGATAAATAATATCGGGTTTTTGGCCGTAAACAAGCCACCGCTTTGTTTGGCTTTATCGATCACTTCACGTACATCTTTTACCCCGGAATTAATCGCGCTTAAAACATAAAACGGGCGTTTGCTTTCCTGTGCCATGATCTGGGCGAGGGTTGTTTTTCCGGTTCCCGGTGGTCCCCATAAAATTAACGACGGGATGATACCGCGTGCAATTTGGTGGGTTAAGGAACCCTGTTCGCCAACCAGGTGTAGCTGACTAATATAATCGGATAAATGTTGCGGACGTATGCGTTCTGCCAATGGTGCTTCCATGTGGTAAAATTACAAAAAACTAACTTTTGAATGAAGTACGAATGCAATTTTGAAAAGAAGAACTGACAAAAAAGCATTAAAATCTTTTTGGTGATGTTTTTGATGCGTAGCCGGAAGAAATAAATGGCATGAAAGAAATAGACTTTAAATTTTCACCTTCGGTACTGGCCTGGCCTTTGTACTTCGTTTTGACGCTCTGGCTGGTTTTCTGGGTGGAGGTCAGGTTTAAGATTAGCCTTTCCGATTATGGGATTTACCCGCGAACATTGTCCGGGTTAAAAGGAATACTGTTTAGCCCGTTCCTGCATGGAGATATTAAACACCTTTATAATAATTCAATACCTTTATTAATGCTGATTGCTGCTACGCGGTATTTCTATCGAAAACAGGCATTGGAAGTTATCGTACTGGGAATCCTGCTTTCGGGTTTCGGAACCTGGCTAATTGGCCGGGAAAGTTATCATATCGGTGCCAGTGGTTTGATTTATGTTTTGGTAAGTTTTATCTTTTTTAAAGGTATTCAAACCAAGTACTACCGACTGGTGGCGTTGTCGCTAACCATTATTGTATTGTATGGTGGAATGATTTGGTATGTGTTTCCCAATCCGGAGGAGAATATTTCCTGGGAAGGACACTTGTCGGGATTTGTTACCGGGTATTTATTATCGTTTTTTCTGAAAACACCCGAATATAAAAAGCCAATACGCTACGAATGGGAGCATCCCGATTTCGATCCATCGCAGGATCCGTTTATGAAACACTTCGATGAAAACGGAAATTTTGTAAACCTGCCAAAAGAAGAGGAACTGGAAGTTGTTGAACCGGATATACTTTCTGATCTATATTTTAAATCGGATATGCCGGTTTATTATCGGATTATATACAAACCGAAGTCGGATACGGAATCTGGAGATAGCATACAAAAAAAGGATTAAGTACTACTTAATCCTTTTTTTGTATTTCTATTTTTAACTTCTCTGACGGACGGTTTCGTATAGAAAGGCACCACAGGCAACCGAAACATTCAATGATGAGATCGTTCCGAACATCGGTAGTTTTGCTTTTTCATCTACAATTTTAAGTACCGACGGATTAACCCCTTTGTCTTCACTTCCCATGATAATCGCCAAAGGACCACTTAGATCGACATCATAAAGAAGGCTTTCGGTTTTTTCGGTGGCCGCTACTGTTTTAACACCCGATCCCTGAAGGTAAAAAATAGCATCCTTGATATGGTCTACCTTACAAATTGGCACATTGAATACCGCACCAGCCGATGTTTTTACCGTGTCGCCGTTAACCGGAGCGGATCCCTGTTTTTGGATAATAATCCCATCAACACCGGTACATTCGGCAGTTCGGATAATGGCACCAAAATTACGGGCATCGGATAACTGATCTAAAATCAGAAAAAGTGGTTTTTCACTTTTTTCAATAACCGATTCTACCAGAGATTCAAGACTGTAAAAAGAAACCGGAGCAATACTTGCCACAGCACCCTGATGATTATTGGAGGTTAAGCGGTTTAGTTTTTCTATCGGAACATATGAAAAATTAATGCTGTTCTTTTTGAGTGTTTTCATCAACTCCTGCATCAGGTCGCCCTGAGCTTCTTTCTGAATAAAAACCTTATCTATTTCTTTCCCTGCATTTACGGCTTCAATAATTGCTCTGATGCCGAATATTAAATGTTCTTTTTCCATACCGGCAAAGATAGAAAAAACCATCACATAAATAATGTGATGGTTTTAAATGAAATGAATTAAGAGCGGATTAATTTGTGTCCCAGATTAGTTTTGTATTTAATTGGTCTCCTCCTATGTTTTGTGCGGCGTGATAGTACTCTACTGTATTCAGATCCTGAAGATTTACAGGGTAAGTAAGTCGGGCAGGCATCTCTGTCAGGTTAACCAACGGTGTGAAAGTATAGGTCAGTGTGCCCGAAACGGGATTAACGAGTGTGCCGGTTTCTCCCGGTTTTATGAGGATGTCCGGATAACCGGTGCGTCTGTATTCTGCCCAGGCTTCATAAGGCTGCATAAACAACGCAATGTATTTCTGAGTCAATACATTTTTTTGATTCGCGGCCGGAAGCCCGTTGATATAGGTTGTTATCTGATCTTCTGGGACGCCCCATTTTTTCATGGAGGCCTGTACTCCTTTTTGATAATAATCCTGATTCCATCCGTTTATTTCAGATAATAGGAATGCTACTTCGGAATATTCCATCAGATATTCGGTATAATCCGGTCTGAAAATAGTAGCACTGAATAAAGATACGCCGCTAACCTGACTGGTGGTTAGCTGGGACGAAATTCCATACGGCATTCCTTGGTAACGCGTTAAGTCGGAGGTTTCTTCATAATTTTTATGTAGCGAATTCTTTTTTGTAGTGCCTATCGGAGCTATTATTTTTTGTAACCTCGGATCCGGACTAAAAGGGCCGATCTGACCTTTTAAAAGATCAATAAAGGTTTTTGATGCGGTAAAATCGGTTCGATTATCTATAAAAAAAGAATAATAAGTTGGTGCCGGGTTGATCATGTTGTCCTCGAATGTCACGCCTACACTGTCGGCGTTGGATAGCATTATTCCGGATGCAATTGCCTCTTGTATATGTATTGCGGCTGCCGGGATAGTGTTTTTTACCCGATTGGCGATCCGTAGTCGTAATGAGTTTCCAAAACGTTTTAATTTTTCAGCATTTCTAAAAATGATATCCTGATTTTCGTAGAAAATGACATCATTTAAATCAATCGATTCGACGGCTTCTTTTAATTCTTTTAATATATCCGTGTAGATTTTCTGCTGTGAAGCAAACTTAGGTGTTGGATTATTAATGTCTAATGCTTGAAAATCAGGATCGTCATTTCCAAAAGAGTAATAAGGAATATCACCATAAGCGTCTACAAGTTTATGGAAGTTATAGGCAAGCATGATCCGGGCAGCGGCAATCTGATTGGCCTGATTACCATAGGTGGTCATTTCGGAAGCTGTAGCCGGATTGGTATTGAGATCCAGTATTGATTTGAAATTCAGGGCTTCTATATAGTATGTGTTAAACAAGTGAAGATTCACCGTTTCTCTAAACAGGAAGCGATCTTCGTCAGTATAATTGAGTTGTGCCGAGTATTGCATCCAAGGTAGTGTCATTCTGGCTGAACCGAATGCACCTCTTGTTGCAGAACCGACAATAGTTTTTGTCGCACCATTAAATAAACCCGGAGTACTTACTTTTGTTGGACGATTGGGGTCGGTGTTGATTTCTTCAAACCGGTCGGTACAACCGGAAAAGATAAATACTATCAATAGTACTATCCGTATGAATATCGATTTTAATAGCTTCATAATGTTATACGTTAAGTGAATCAGATTTTAATTGTTACAGTCATTCCGTATGTTCTGGTTGAAGGAAGTGAGCCTCCTTCCAACCCTTGTATGTTACCGCTTCCGTAACTTGTGTTTTCGGGATCCATTCCCTTCCAACCTAATCCCCAGGCGAAAATATTTCGCGTAAAGGCTGAAAAAGTCACCTGACTTATTTTTTTTCCGATAGCTTTTTTAGGTAAATTGTAATCTAAAGTAATTTCCCTTAGTTTGATGTAGCTGGCATCAAAAACGTTTTGTGCATCAACACTATTGGAGTGGGCCCGAGCCCATCGATAAGCTGGAATTACTTTGGTGTTTGGACTTCCATTTTCCAGAACACCGTCGAGTACGATCCCGTTTTCCCTAATTCCGTTGGCGGCTGTTTCTTCCAATACACCGGCATAATGTCCATACATATGGGTTGTTGAAAAATAACTTCCTCCTTTTTGAATATCGATTAAGCAACTCAAGTTCCATTGTTTATGACTGAAAGTGTTACGAATACCAATATTATAATCCGGAATAATACAGCCTAATGCTTTTCGTTCTCCTGTTTTATAGGTTCCGTTGGCATTGATTATTCGCTGTCCCTTTTCGTTATAGGCATAATCGTACCCGTATATTTGACCATATTTTTCACCAACAACAGCCAGTAAGGTAACCCGGGGAGTGATCGAAGTTGCCAGTTGTCTTGATTTAGTGTCTTTATATAAAGAGAGGAGTTTGTTATCATTTTTTGAGAAGTTACCTTTGATATTCCAGCTGAAGTTGGAATACTTTATCGGTGTAATGGATAGCGAAAGTTCAATACCGCGGTTGCGCATTTTGCCGGCATTTACATATTGGGAATAAAAACCGGTTGCAGTTGTAACCTGTAGCGGTATGATAAGATCTTGGGTGACATTTTCATAGAGGGCGAGGTCGAAACCGAGCCGGTTTTTGAATAGCTGTACTTCCAAGCCGATTTCCTTGTCGATTTTTGTTTCCGGAATTAAATCGGGATTGTTTGCTGTTTCATTATTGTAATAGAAAGGAATTGATTGAAAAGGTCGGCTGATTTCGTAGTAATTCGCAAGCGAATAGGGGGAAGCTCCGTTACTCACTTGTGCCCAGCCACCTCAGATCTTTCCGTAGGATAACCACGAAACATTCCGTAATAATTCTGAAAATATAAAACTACTGGTTACCGATGGATAATTTGCCGGCCGGGTTACCGTCGAAAACCAATCTTTCCTATTGGTCACTTCCAGATAGAGCATGTTGGCATAACCTAACGAAACCATTGCGTATACACTGTTGACACGCATTTGGGCACTGGCATTAGTAGCCGTCGCAAGATTTTTAGAATTAGAAAGATTGTATAGATTAGGAATGATTAGTCCGCCGGCAGTGCTGCCGGATAGTACATTCTGTTGATGATGTCTACGGTTGATTCCAATAAAGGAATTGAGGCTGAATTTGTCCCAGCGTTTGTCAAAATGCACTCTTGCTTCGTAATTCATCTCTGAGGTCTGCCGTGTAACCTGTGAATATCCGGACAAGGCCTGTGAATACACTGCCGTTTTATTTTGGACAGTGAAATTATATTGATCGCCATATATATTTCCAACAGCATAGAGGTTTTTGTTGAAATTGTATTTTAGTTTAATACTTCCGGTATAACGGTTTCTTAGGTCTTCGGAAGTGTTTTCATAAGTCGTCCAATACGGATTGTCAGAATACAAGGGGGTAGGATCCGACCATGATGTTCTGTTCCAGGAACGTTGCTTACCATTGGGTAGTTTGTAATTTTTTAGGTTGTCAAAATCCAATTGTCGTTGCCCCCATTGGAAAAATTTCTGCGCAACGGAATTGCCATCATATCCTTGAGTAGGTCTATTAAAGGCATTGGTGTTTGTATAGGAAAGTGTCCCATCAACCCTGAGGTTTTCGTGTAGCATAGTACTTCCGTTTATTGCGAATGTGTTTTTTACCAGTTTTGAATTTGGGACAACACCTGTTGTATGCTGGTTGGAAAGCGAAATTCTGATAGTACCACTTTTGGCCGCATGACTTACGGCCACATTATTGGTCGTTGTATAGCCTGTGTTAAAAAAAGAAGGCACGTCTTTTCGCGGACTTACCCAGGGTTTCGTTACCAGATAGTCGTTTGGATATTCAGGATCGAATGCACTCCAGGGAAGATAGTGGAGATTGGCATTATATTTTGGACCCCAGCTTTCGTCGGTACTATAGTCGGCAAGATTGTATAACTGACCATTAATGGTAGCGGTTGGCAGTATACTGGACGAACCGCCGCCATATAGGTTTTGTAATCTGGGCATGATATAAATGTTTTCCAGCGTTAAACCTGTTTTTATGGAAAGTTCCGTTTTTCCGTTTTTCCCGGATTTTGTCGTATACATGATTACGCCATTTGCCGCTCGTGAGCCATATAAGGCTGCTGCCGGACCTCCTTTTAATACGGAAACCGATTCAATGTCATCGGGATTGATATCGGCTGCTGCATCACCGTAATCCCTACCGCCGCCGCCCCTTTGCGCGTTGCCGCTGTTATAATTAGAGTTGTCCATAGGAATACCATCGATAACAATGAGTGGACGATTATTTTGTGTAACCGAACCAATACCTCGGATGAGGATTCTTGAAGAGCCGCCCATAGTGGATGGGGCGGTTACCTGAATTCCGGCAATATTCCCGGATAATGCACTCAGAGCATTGGTTTGCCCGGCGTGGTTGATTACGTTGCCTTTAATCTCCTGGACGGAATATCCAACGGCTTTTTTTTCTCTTTTGATGCCTAATGCGGTTACAACAATAGTATCCATTTCGGTGACTTCTGCTTTCAGGACGATATTCAAAGGTGTAATATCGGCTTTGACTTCTTTTGTTTTCATCCCCAAAAAAGAAATCGTTAGAATGGCTGTCGGGCTTACTTTTATCGTATATTCTCCGTTCATATCGGTCTGAATACCATTTGTTGTGCCTTTCTCAATAACACTGACACCTGGTATAGGCAGGTTGTCGGAATCGGTAATCCGACCTTTCACATTTCGCTCTTGGGCAAAGAAATACTGGGTTGCTAATATAGCGGTTAGCAAGAACATAAACTTTATTCTCATAGGTCTACTTTTTTGATTCCCATATAAGGTATGGCCTTAATGGGGGGTATCCAAAAAACAAGATCCTGAGTAATTTTTTTTACGATAATACGGTTTGGTGTAGTTTTTACTATTAATAATATAATATGATGCAATGGAATTATTGATTCCTGTATTGTTTTGTTAAGAACAAAAGATGAATGAGTGAACTATTTCTAATTTCAAGGTATTCTGTGAAGAAATGAGTAGTTTTTGTGTGTATTTAAGTAGGGGATAAAGAAGCTGAATGTGTTGAAAATGGCACTAAATAAAATAATGATGGCAATCGGAAATAAAAAAACCACCACATAAATGCTGTGATGGTTTTTAAATAACTCAAATAAAAAGAACTAGATTTTCTAATTTACATCCCAAAATACTTTGGTTGTGAGTTTATCGCCACCTATGGCTGCACTCGCTGCCTGATAGCTGGCTCCGTTAACGGTTTGCTCATTTACCGGATAGGTAAGGCGAACCGGAATTTTTCCTTCGGCAACAGGGAAAGCACTCGCAGGAGCGGTTAAGCCCGGAGCATCAAGTCTTCGGAACGAATTCCAGGATTCAAAACCTCTGTTGTAGAATGCGATCCAGGACTGTTTGCCTATTTTTTCTTTCCAGGTTCCCGTTGCTGTGGCATAGGCTACAGAAGGTTGCGTCAGATAGGTAGCAACATCCGATGCGGCCACATTCCAATAGTTTAATGAGGCGGTTACGGCTGCGGTATAGTAAACGTCGGGAGTTCCGCCAACGCTATAACCTCTTGCAGCTGCTTCGGCCAGGTAAAAATTAACTTCGGCCGCATCAAAAAGTACTCCTTTGGCATCCGGTTTTTTAATTTCATCCCCAACATGCGAATAGGACGTTTCATAAGGCTGGGTGTTGGTGTAACCGTAAGCACCACCTACATAACTACCGTCTGCCATCGGAGTAAAATAAATAGGTCTTCTCGGATCATTAAGTGTGTTTAACTCATTTACAAAAACAGATGTCGGTACAAAGTCATTACGATTGCTGGCTACCAATTCTCCAAAAATCTGGTTGTAGTTTGGTGAAAAGGAGTTGAATTGTACCAAAGCATTATTGGTATTGGTGGTAATAACGCCGGCAGTAAAGGCGCTCTCGATAGACGATTGTGCCAGAGAACTGTTTACATCCGATAAGTTAATGGCTAGTTTTATTTTTAAGGAATTGGCAAATAATTTCCATTTGGTAACATTTCCGTTGTATAACAGATCACCACTTGAAAAGGAAGCATGACTGTCATCCAATTCGGCAATAGCGGCATTTAAACGGTTTAGCAGATCCGGATAAATGGTCTGATCGTCATCGTATTTGGGTAAAACAATATCAACCGGTTGTAATGCTTCCGAATACGGAATATCACCAAAAGAATCAACGAGTACCTGATAGGTGTAAATGTTTAGGATCTCGATGATGGCCGATTTGTTTTGCTGTATTTTGTCCCAGTCTGCCTGTGCAATATTTTCCGGTTTGGCCTCGGCATCGACTACTTCTTTTGCCGTTTTCAGGTTACCTAAAACACGGGTGTATAATATCCGCCAGTGGTTGTCCGGAATTCTTCGGCTGGTTAAGTTGTAACGGGATTCAGCTCGGTATAAGGTCGCGGCCCAATATTGGGTAAAGTAACGGAATACATTCAGGTTGACGCTGGGCGTGGTTAACTGATCGGTTAGCTCTTTCTGAGAGTTTGCCAATAAAGCTTCGGCCGAAGCGGCATAGGTCTTACTGGTATCGTCGTTAAAATTGTCGTCATCATTAACACATCCTGTGAAAAAGAATGATGCGATTGCGATTATAGGGATTAATAACTTTTTCATCTTTTAGAAATTTAATTTTACATTGAAAGAATACACTCTAATCGATGGCATTACACCACTTTGATATCCCTGAATGTTACCGCCGGACGAACCTGCTTCAGGATCTGCATAAGGGGTGTGTTTTTGTATAATCCACAAGTTGTTCCCGATTAGACTAAAGGAGACTCCTTTTATAAACGAATGACCCAGTAATTTCGATGGCATGGTGTAGTTTAAGGCAACTTCTCTTAGTTTTACGAAAGAAGCGTCGTATACAAAGGCTTTTTCCGGATTGGAGTCACCTCCAAATACATTGGCCGAAGCAGTCGCATCAACACGTATATCATTGGGCGTTCCATCTTCTTTTACCCCCGGTAGGATAATACCACCACCCTGACTCAACGGGCTTCGTATCGGATTGCCCAGGTCGTTAAGTCCTGCTGTTTCCGGATATAGTCCGGTTTCCTGTCCGTAGGCTTGATCAAGGGAGAAAATGCTACCGCCTTGTCGTACGTTGATCAAGAAGCTAAGGGAAAGGTTTTTGTACGTAACTTTATTGGATACACCACCAATCCAGTCCGGTTGGATATTTCCTAACACCTGATCCGCGTTTGTAAGGTAAAGTCCGTCGTCGCCTACAACCGGATTTCCGTTGGCATCATATACATAATCGGTTCCGCGGATGGTTCCGTAGGGTTCTCCAACGGTCGCGTTTAACGAAGTACGCTGAAATGTGGTTAGTAACAAGTTGGTTCTTCCGGAATCCAGTGATAGCAGTTTGTTTACGTTTTTAGACCAGTTTACATTGATTTGCCATGAAAAATCGGTGGTTTTGATTGGTGTTGCACTTAAGGCAACCTCGATTCCTTTGTTTTCCAGTTCTCCGGCATTAATCTGTTTGGAGATATACTGCGTGGATGGCGATTGCGGTACAAAGAATATCTGATCTTTTGTATTCGTTTTATAAACGGAAGCATCCACGCTTAAACGGTTTTTAAAGATAGAAGCTTCCAATCCTAATTCCCACGAATGGGTGATTTCCGGTCTTAGTTTTTCGAATTCGATTAACTGATCACTGTTTCCAAAAATAGGATTGTTGTTGATGGATCCGTTATTTTGTTTAGCTCCCAATCGGCCGTATACGGGGTCGTTACCTACACGAGCGTAGTTTAAACGCAATTTGGCAAACGACAACCAGTCGGCTTTTAGCATTTCAGAAACAATAATACTGGTTCCGGCAGAGTAGTAGTCGTAACCGCGGCTTGATTTTGGTAAAGCCGTCGATTCGTCATGGCGGAAAGATCCTTCCAGATAAACCATTTTTTTATAGTCGATATTGGCTTGTGCATAAACACCTGCTTTTTCGTATGGAATAGTCGATTCCACCGGCGGAATAAATACTTTTGAGTTAGAAAGGCTGTAGATGCCCGGTACTAACAATCCACCAGCCGTGGCACCTTCGAACGAATACACATCGGCGCGGATAAAGTTAAAACCTCCGATAACCTTAGCCGAAACATCAGAACCCAGATTAAAATCATACGTACCAATGATGTCGTAGTTTTGTTGCAGGAAGTCGCGGGTGTACATTACATATCCGGACGATTCGGTTGCCTGATTGGTCGATTGTGTGATTCCGAATTCCTCGGCGTGACTGCCAATTGCTTTACGCAGCTCTTGTTTGTCGTAGGAATAATCAATACCCACACGACCTAACAGGTTGAAGTTTTTCGTGATGTCAAAACTAATACTGGCTCCGGTTAGCAAACGTTTACGGTTGTCGCTGGTATAGTTTTCGTAACGATCGAAGTACGGGTTGTTCCAGAAATTTGGACGTAAATCGCCGTTAGTAGGGTCGATTTGGTTCCAGCTTACGTTGCTTCTTGTTCTGAAATATTCGCTTTTTAAAGCTTGCATGTCGACATTCACCGGCCACCATTGTCTAAAACCGGTCAGGATATTGTCGCCATATCCAACGCTATTTCTACCGGTTACACTTTGATGCGTAAAGGTCATAAACGAATTCACTTTGATTTTGTCGTTCAGGTCACGGGTATAATTACCGCTGATCGTATTTTTTACCAGTTTACTATTGGGCATAATTCCGGTTTCGGAATTGTTGGTATAGCTCAGGTTAAAAGCACTGTCGCTGTTACCACCATTTAAGGAAACGTTGTTTACATAGGAAGTAGAGTTCTGGAAAAACGTTCCCGGATTATTGGCAGCGGCTACCCAAGGTGTCGCTTTTCCGTAATTCGGATTTCCCGGTACAAAGGCATCCCATTGGTAAACCATTAACGACGGATTAAAAGCATTTCCATAGGAAGCATCGTCTCCTGTAGATGCTACCAGATCCGGAATACCGTCGCCATTTACATCGGCACTGTAAATACTATCTTCTCCGGCATATCCCTGTCCGTATTCGGTTTGGTATTTTGGAAAAGTAGATTTGTCATAATACCCCACCGATACGGTAGAGCTTGTTGAAATTCCGATTTCGGAGTTTTTCTTTCCTTTTTTAGTAGTGATCATGATGGCACCCTGTTGAGCTAAACTTCCGTATAGCGCTGTCGCAGCCGCACCTTTTAATACGTTAATCGATTCGATGTTGTTCGGGTCAATATCTGCTGCCGCATTACCAAAATCATAACCATCACGACCGTTTACAGCGTCCTTACTGTTTAGGTTGGCATTGCTAATCGGAATACCGTCGACTACGATTAAGGCCTGGTTATTTCCTGTGATGGATTTGGCACCACGAAGTACGATATTGGTCGAACCACCAAAGTTTGAGTTGATTTTTACATCCAATCCGGCTACTTTACCGGCTAAATTGTTGACGAAGTTTACTGTAGGAGAGGAGTTTACCGCTTCTCCTTCGAGTTTCTGAGAGGCATATCCCAGTGATTTTTTGTCTCGTGTAATACCTAAAGCGGTTACAACAACACCTTCCAGTACTCGGGCTTCTTCTTCCAGTTTTACATTTAGTACTGTTGCATTCGCCCGTAACTCCTGGGTTTTCATACCAATAAAAGTATATACCAGTGTAGCGCTAGGGCTAACTTTAACCTTGTAATTACCGTCAAAATCGGTTTGGGATCCATTGGTAGTTCCTTTTTCAACTACGCTAACACCGGGTAAAGGTAAACCATTTGTATCGGTCACTTTCCCGGAAACGATTCTTTCCTGTGCAATCAGATTTTGCACCAGTAACACTAAAAAAAGTGTTAAAAAGGATTTGATTGTTACTCTCATTTTGGTTTTTGATTACGGTTATGCAATCAAATTTCTTAAAAAAATCACAACAAACCAAGGAAAGTGTAAAAAAAATGCTAAAATTTTGTTTTAAAGCTAATGTGAATTATTGAGTTAGAAAGCTGTATTTCGTTATTTTTCGCGCTTCCATTGGCATAAATTATGTTAAAAAGTCCTGTCTTTGTTAATAATCCGAAGCCAAAGCCCAATCCAAGCAAATTATCTTTAAGGTTTGTGATTTTATCTTCAAAATAAGCAAAATCGGTTATAGAATGAACATAGATGTTGGAGGCAAGTACGTAACGGTATTCGATAAGTAAACCGGAATACAAACTCGCTTGTAAACTATTTTCGTTAAAACCGCGTATCGAATTGATACCGCCAAAGCGAAACAGTTCATTAATTATATAATGATCACTTTGGAGATAGAAGGTTTGGTTGCGGATATTGAAAATGTTACGCCTGTTGAGGTAGATGTTATGAGAAGCGTTGAGCTGGGCGTAATACTGGTCGTTGTTTTCGGCTTTTGTTTTTCGGCTACCGATTCCGGCTCTGAGGAAAAGGCTGGTTTTTTCCGGAAACAGAAAGTCTTCCGGATTGTATTGCGCATATTCGTAGGTTCCGGTTACGAAAGAGTTGTTGTAATTGCTAAGACTGCTGGAGTTGGCTTTTTGAATATCGACCGACTCGGTTTCCTGATAACCCAAAAATACTTTGGAGTTGTAATTAAAGTAATAGCCCAGATTGATGTCGGATGAGGTGTTCTGAAACGTGCTGTCCTGTTTAAAGATTTTTAAACTTCCCTTTATTCCCAGTGGACTTTTAAACAGGTAGGGGATTTCGGCACCTATAGTAAAGGTGGTTTGTTCTTTTCCGTCGTTTTTCCAGTACAAGTTGAATTTTTCCCCGGCATTTAAGATATTGTTTAAAAGCAGGTCGAGGTAACCGTTAAACTTTACGGAGCCGCTATCGTCGTTGGAAAAACCGACAAACCCATCAAAGCGATTCGGTCGCGCTTTTTCCAGATATACATATACTTTGGTGCTATCGGTGGTAAATAGGATTTCCGGATATTTGATTTGATTGACGAAAGGCAACGCGTTAAAGTTGCTGTGGATCTGTTTGAGGTTGTCTTGGTTAAAGATGCGTTTTCGGTTTTGACGGACGATGTTTCTGCGGATGCCTTCCGGGAATTTTGGATAACCGGCAATGATGATATCGTCCAGAATGCGTTTTTTTTCGGTGTCGATTTTTAATTCGGTATATAAGGTGTTTTGGTATTTTTTATGGTTGATCAGTTGGATGCTGCTCAAAGAATATCCTTTTTTTTCAAGTAGGTGGATAGAGGTGTTCATAAAATCTTCCACTCCGGACAGTGGAATGATAAGTGTGTCCTTATTTAAGTTGAGTAAATCGCGAACGGCCGCAGTGTTATTTTTGGTGTATATATGGATGCGATTGGTTTTTTTGCCCAGCTCGTATCGGAAAAGGAATGTGCTGTCGTTTACTTTTTTTTGATCCAGCAAACTATTTTCGAGGTAGCCAATCTTTACAAGTGTATTGGAGAAATTGTGGCTCTCGTCGAGGATTGATTTGGTGTTACTGTGTTTTGATTGGTAACCGATACTATCGATCAACATGCTTTGTGTAGCGGAGTTGCCTTCGATTTTTAAATAGAGGTTCTGGGTCTTTCCCGATAGCGAAAGTAGCAGGAAAAGGGTAAGTAAAAATAGCTTTTTCAAAGACTAAATTGTTTTGGTAAAAATAACGCAAAATTTACAAAAAAGTATGCAGAAGTTATTTGTTGATTAATGTGGTTGAAAATTAATGATTTATGATTTGATTTGTTGAAAATAATTTCTACATTTGCAACCCCGTAAAAAGCGGGAATTTAATAACGTTAGAAATTTTATTAAACATTATGCCAACAATTCAACAATTAGTAAGAACAGGGAGAGCCCAGATAACTAAGAAGAGTAAATCGGCTGCTTTAGATTCTTGTCCTCAAAGAAGAGGGGTTTGTACGCGTGTTTACACTACTACACCAAAGAAACCAAACTCTGCAATGCGTAAAGTTGCGCGTGTACGTTTGACAAATGGTAATGAAGTGAATGCTTACATCCCAGGAGAAGGACACAATCTACAAGAGCACTCGATAGTATTAGTTAGAGGTGGAAGGGTAAAAGATTTACCAGGAGTTAGATACCACAT
>NZ_JASLCE010000049.1 GCF_030146175.1 Flavobacterium sp.
GTGGGCGATGAGGGGTTCGAACCCCCGACCCCCTCGGTGTAAACGAGGTGCTCTGAACCAGCTGAGCTAATCGCCCTTATGTTTCAACCAACATACTTGTTGCCGATTGCGGGTGCAAATATAGACAAGATATCCGACTTTACAAGCCTTTTTTAAAAAAATATTCTTTTTTATTTGTTTTGATGCTGTCGTTATTGCTTCGGCTAACTTATAAAAAGGAGCCATTCGCTACTTATCTTCCTCTTTTCCAAGATTTGATATGACTTCAAACAGTTCCTTTCTTGAAATATCCGACTTTATTTCAATATCAGGAAACATTCCCAAACTGAAAAACGACTGACACTTTTGTACAAAATCCAGGTATTTTTGATCGTCAAGAGCTTCAAAATCCGCAACGGAATCCGGATATGACTCACTCATCAATATATCGTTAATTTTTTCTGACGGATAATTCGGGTTATTCCACCAATCATCGCCCTGCTCTTCCCAAATGTTGATCATCCCAAGAAGTTGCAACGGATCTTCCGCATTAAAATCCCGGTTGTCTTTCTTTGCAAAATAGGTTCCGACAGTCCGATCATCGGTATTGTTTGGATATAAGAATAATTCATATCCCTTTCTTTTGATAATCGTTAAAGCCCTATTGTATAAATTGATATGGGCCGTCATTCTTGAAATAACGTGCTTATCCTGCATTATTCAATACTTGAATAATCAGTATTATCTATAACTGTTTCTTCGTTTTCTTTTCTATAAAGAAGTAAAAGTAGTCCTAAAGAAAAAAGCAGACAGCTTAGCAACATATAAACGCCATTTTTCATTATAAAAAATGAAACACCTATGGCTGGTGCGCCAAGTATAACCATTAATGCCTTTAATGTATGCGTCTTGATAAAATTTGCTGCATGAGCTGCCAATCCAATAAAAAACAAGGATGGGCCGATAATAATAAACGGATACAAAATTGACGGAGTATTGCTGATATGTTCACTTAATTGCATTTTGGCAGTATCGTCATCGCCAAAACTCCACATTATAAAGTCAATCGTGCAAAGACCGATATGGGCAATAACGCCTAATGCCGTTAGAAAAGACGCAAAAGTATTTAATTTGTTTTTCGGAAATACGTTATTAAACGAAAGTAGTAATACCGCTCCAATAAGGTTAAACCAATGTGCAAAATCTATGGGTTTCTGAAAAAAAGCCAATTTAGCCCCTTGAGAAAACAGTATATAGCTAGCAACAAAGAACAATAATCCGATCAAACAAATACTTTTTGGTTTCATATTTTTTTCTATAATGGCAATTATTTTAATCTTAATTAGGGTTGACACTTATATTCTAAACATAATGCTTTGACCTATTTATTTCGTAAAAAAAGAAATAGAGTCGCATTTTGTAAAAACTCTTTCGCTAATGTAAGTATTTATTGTAAAAAAACACCATAAATAAAATATGATACCCGAAACCCCTTAAACACAAAAAACTCCAACATTTCTGTTGGAGTTTATCTTTTATATACGATTCGACTTTACAAGTGTTTTAAAAAAATAATTACTCTTTTTTTACATCTTTTACGACCACCCTGTCGCTATAATTGATCACTTCTACTATAATATCGTCATTGTTAGCATTTCTACCTTCAACAATATACAACTTTCCTTTATCCATAGGAACGTTACTTTTTGAGAAATCGACATCTCCATGCTGTAAGGTCTTTTTAATATCCTCTAATGATACCCAATTTTCAGCAAATTTTGCCGTGGTTGCATCCGAATACGTAATCGGTTTACTTCTCAGATCCTTTAAAACCCTACAGTTCGGCAAATAGCAAAACTCCGTTTTTTTCTCTTTAAAGAAAAATGCCAGGAACATCGATCCCAATAATAAACCAAATAAATAATACGCCAGACGGAATTTGAATTTCATAATCTTTTAATTTGCTGCAAAAGTACTATTTGTTTAGCGCTATGCCAAACAACAGTTGCTAAAAAACAATCAGATTGATATCGCGGTACGGAATCGAAAACCAATCGGATATGGATCGGTTGGTCAGAATACCGTGATAAAAATAAATCCCATACTTTAGCGAACGATTGCAACGGATCGCACTTTCCACGCCGCCATCTTCGGCAATTTGCAATAGAAACGGCGTAATAATATTACTAATCGACATCGAAGCCGTTTTGGAATAGCGCGATGGTATATTCGGCACACAATAATGCACCACATTATGCTTGATAAAAGTTGGTTTTTCGTGCGTGGTGATTTCTGATGTTTCAAAACAACCACCGGTATCAATACTAACATCGATAATAATGGCACCGCGTTTCATATTTTCGACCATCGTTTCCGACACGATAATCGGAGCGCGGTTTTTCCCTTTCATACATCCGATGGCAACATCGCAACGCATTAAGGATTTTAGTAGTGATTTTTCCTGTATGGTAGACGTAAAGATACGTTGGTTTAAAGTATTTTGCAGTCGGCGTAGTTTGGTAATCGAATTGTCGAACACTTTTACGCTGGCGCCTAACCCGATTGCTGTTCGCGCCGCATACTCGGCTACAGTTCCCGCACCAAGGATTACGACTTCAGTGGGACGTACGCCGGTTATATTTCCGAGTAAAAGTCCTTTTCCGAATGATTGGTTGATCATTAACTCTGCTGCGATCAGTACCGATGCGGTACCGGCAATTTCACTCAGTGATTTTACCGCCGGATACGAGCCGTCTTCATCGCGGATAAATTCAAATGCCAGTGCGGTGACTCTTTTTTCCGCCAAAGCCTCAAAATAGGCCTTGCGCTGCGTTTTAAGCTGTATTGCCGAAATCACCAGTGTTTGCGGATTCATCATATGGATTTCGTCTATCGTAGGCGGTTCCACTTTTAAAATCATCGGACAGCTAAAAACCTTTTTACGGTCTTTGGTGATTTCCGCACCCGCCTCGCTATATTCCCGATCCGTAAAACTGGAACTCTCTCCCGCTCCGGCTTCAATTAATACGCGATGCCCATGAAATACAAGCGAATTAACCGCATCCGGTGTCAGACATATTCTTCGTTCCTGATAAGAGATCTCTTTGGGTATCCCGATAAAAAGCTCACCTTTTTGTCTGGCGATTTCTAACTTTTCTTCTTGTGGAAGTAATTGTTGTCTGGTAAATGGGGTCAATGACATGATTTTACGCAATAATTTGCACTAATGTACAACTTTTTTTGTGATAAATGACTTATTAACAAACGGCTTACGGGCTAATTTCGCAGCTCCAGTAATCGCTTGCCTCCCGGTAGTAATTTTATATGGATGGCGGCGTGATCGATCGGAATCAGATTGGGCGTTTTTTCCGGCCATTCGATAAAACACCAGTCGCCCGAATAGAAGTATTCGTCGATTCCCATGTCGTACGCTTCCTCTTCATTATTCAATCGGTACAGGTCGAAATGATAAATGCGTTCCCCGTCGTGGCCTTCGTATTCGTTAACCAATGAAAAAGTCGGACTACTCGCCATATCCCGCACTCCTAATGCACTGACCAATGCTTTGATCAATGTCGTTTTTCCCACGCCCATTTCGGCGTGAAACGTAACTACTTTTTTCAGGTTTTGCGACAAGATTTGTCGGGCTACATCCTGGATCTCTTCCAGCGCGAAAGTTCTTTGCATAGTGCTCTCCATATTGAACAAATATAATTATTTTATCCAAATGATATTACATAATTTCTTACATTAAATCGGATCAAAAAAGGGCTTTTTTAGCCCTTTCTGTTTTTTATTTCGGATTAAAAATCAATAGTGGAATGATCATCTCCTCTAGCGAGATTCCCCCGTGTTGGTAAGTGTTGCGGTAATAACTCACATAATGGTTATAGTTGTTTACATACGCCAGAAACAGGTCATTTTTGGCAAAAATATACGAACTACTCATATTGATCGCCGGCAAACCTATTTTCTTCGGATCTTTTACCGCATATACGTCTTTGTCTTCATAGGTAAGACTTCGACCGGTTTTATACCGCAGGTTTAAACTTGTATTTTTATCACCAATCACTTTTGACGGGTTTTTACAGTTAATCGTTCCGTGGTCGGTGGTTAAAATCAACTTAAATCCTAGTTGTTGTGCCTGCTGAATAATTTCCAGTAACGGCGAATTTCGGAACCAGCTCAGCGTTAACGAACGATAGGCTTTATCGTTCGAAGCCAATTCTTTTACAACATCCATTTCGGTTTTCGCATGGGATAACATATCCACAAAATTATAGACAATCGTGGTCAGATCATTACTTTTTAAGGTCTTGAAGTTATCCACCAACTTTTTACCGTCTTTAAAATTCGTAATTTTATAGTATTCCTGTTTGATGTCGATGCGCAGTCGTTTTAATTGTTCCGCTAAAAATTCACCTTCGAACAGGTTTTTACCGCCTTCGTCCACATCGTTTTTCCAGTATTGCGGATACATTTTTTCCATATCCAAAGGCAATAATCCGGAAAATATCGCATTACGGGCATATTGTGTTGCCGTTGGTAAAATCGAATAATAGCTAATCTCTTTTTCCAGTTTATAATGATTGTTCACTACGCTTTCAAAGGCTTTCCATTGATCATAACGTAAGTTGTCGATCACCACAAATAATATCGGCGCTTCTTTTTTACGGATTTCCGGCACCACCATTTCTTTAAATAACTGGTGGGACATTATTGGCGCATCGGCTTTCGGATCAAACCAGTTCTGGTAGTTCTTTTCGATAAATTTGCCGAATTGGGAATTGGCTTCCAGTTTCTGACTTTCCAGAATTTCGACCATACTCTGATCTTCGATATTCTCAAGTTCCATTTCCCAGAACACCAAACGTTTGTACAGGTCAATCCAGTCTTCAAAAGAATTTACCATCGCCATATCCATCGCAATTTTCCGGAATTCCTTCTGGTAATCCAACGTTGTTTTTTCGGAAACCAGACGCGAATGATCCAGATTCTTTTTCAGACTTAACAAAATCTGATTCGGATTTACCGGCTTGATCAAGTAATCCGCTATTTTAGATCCAATAGCTTCCTCCATGATGTATTCCTCTTCACTTTTCGTGATCATAATCACCGGTACCGCCGATTTTTTCTCTTTAATTTCGGACAACGTCTCCAGTCCGCTTAAACCAGGCATGTTTTCATCCAGAAAAACAATATCGAAATTTTCTTCGTCGAATATATCAATCGCATCCTGACCATTGTTACAGGTCGTTACGCTATATCCTTTTTTCTCCAGAAATAATATGTGCGGCTTTAACAAATCAATCTCGTCATCCACCCAAAGTATTTTAATCGTGCTCATATGTGCTTGGTTTAGTAATTCTACTGCAATTTATTGTTTTAAGAACTCAACGAGGTTAAATTTATTATAAAACTAATCCCGGTTTATCGTTATTTTTCACGCCTTTTCGCTATAACCATTCCGATGCGGTTTCGTATTGCTCCGGAAAATAGGTTAGATATTGTACCATTCGTGGATTTGTTCCGTGGTTGGCACTCGCACAATGCGGTAAAGCCTGATGCCAGATCACAAAATCGCCTGCTTTTCCGGTAATCGGAATGGCTTTTAAGGTTTGTAAAGCAACTTCCCGTGGATTCTCCTCTTCTTTTAACCCGGACATCCATTTGCCTATTTCGTTATGAAAACCGGGTACGCAGTGAAAAGCACCATCTTCCGGCCCGCAATCCGTAAGGTACAACAAGCCCTGTAATCCGAACGGAATTGGTTGTTTCAAGCTGACATCCCAATGCAACGGACTTCCGAGAAAATGATAGGAATCCGTTTCCGGTGGGTTAAAACTTACTTTATCAATGGTTTTATAAATTTTATCCGTGCCGTATAATTGTTCGTACGCCTTGCGGATACGTGCGGAACTGCGGTTTTTATTCAGTGCCGGATGATCGCTAAAGGTAAGCATCAAACCTCTTTGTTCTTCATGCTGTCGGTACCAACCATCGCGATCATCTGGCTGTAGTGCCAGAAAATCCCATATCGCCTCAACCGTTGCTTTACAATCTTCATCCGAGATGGCATTTTGTAAAACGAGATAACCGTTTTCCTGCCAAAACTGTAGATCGGCTTCCGATAAAACAGCAGTTGTGATGGTTTCCGACTGAGACATCGTATCGGTATGACGGTTTGCGATCCAATCGTAAAACTGATGCAATTCCGGTTTTTCAAAATACAGGTAACGCATGACTTCTTCTATTCCGACACCATATCGGTAAAGGGTTTCCAATTCCTGATTCCAACTTTCCGGATTGGCTTTTTCAGGATATAAAGCCCGCGTCCAGAGTTGTTCTAAAATCTGATGTTCCATAAGGTTTCTAAAAATCGTACTCAAAAATAAAGATTTTTATTACTAATTAACTTTTAGACCGATACTTTTACACTCAAAATGCACTATTATTTTGATTCTCACAATCCACTTTACAAAGAATTCCGTTTTTATCAGTTGAGACACTTTTGCAAAAAGAAACACTCCCCTCTTTTTCGTACTAAAAAATGATGTATCTTTACCGTCATGAAATGGCTAACAGTCCTTTTATCGTTCTACTTTGTCCTGCTTGCCAGCATACCTTGTGCGGATGCTGCGACGGGTCATACCCATTTCCGGGTACAAAACGAAACACCTGTTGACCATGAAGGACATTCGCACGAAAAACAAGGCGATTTGTGTTCTCCATTTTGTGTCTGCAACTGTTGCGGAGCGCAGATTATGAATTATGCGCCTGTAATTGCTTTTGCAGTACAACCGATCACTCCTGAAATTACAACACCGACACCAAGCTACCAGTCCGTATTCTATTCCGGTTACTACGGTAGTATCTGGCAACCCCCTCAATTGGTATAATAGCCCTGCAATAGCGGGGTAAGAAGTCATGTAGCATTGCTACCCGATACAGGCTTTCCTGCCTATTCTTATCTATATTATACGAAAACATGCTTGATAAAATAATTCATTTTAGTATCAACAATAAATTTATTGTTGGACTATTTACCCTTATACTAGTAGCGGTGGGTGGCTATTCGGCCTACACCCTCCCTATCGATGCCTTACCGGACATTACCAATAATCAGGTACAGATCATCACCAGTTCCCCTACACTGGCCACTCAGGAGGTTGAACAATTTATTACTTATCCGATCGAACAGGCGGTCAAACCGATCCCAAAAATCGTCGAATTGCGCTCCATCAGCCGCTTCGGACTGAGCGTTGTGACTGTTGTTTTTGAGGAAAGTGCCGATATTTACTGGGCGCGTGCTCAAATTTCAGAACGTCTTAAAGAAGCCGAAAATACCATCCCAAAAGGTGTCGGATCGCCCGAAATGGCTCCGGTGAGTACCGGTTTGGGTGAAATCTACCAATATGTGGTTTTCCCTGAAAAAGGTTATGAAGAAAAATACGATGCCACACAACTGCGTACCATTCAGGATTGGATCATCAAACCGCAATTAATCGGTACCAAAGGCGTTGCGGAAGTAAATACACTTGGCGGCTACCTGAAACAATATGAAATTGCCGTTCAGCCCGACAAGCTGAAAAGTATGAATACGACCATTTCGGAGATATTTGATGCCCTCGAAGTAAACAACGAAAATACCGGCGGTGCTTATATCGACAAAAAACCGTATGCCTATTTTATCCGTGGTATCGGAATGGTAAACGGTATCGACGACATCAATAAAATCGTGGTTAAAAACCAAAATGGTATTCCAATCCTTATCCGCGATGTTGCTCAGGTTCGCATTGGTAGCAGCATTCGTTACGGTGCTGTGACCAAAGACGGCAAAGGCGAAGAAGTGAGCGGTATGGTGATGATGCTAAAAGGCGAAAACAGCGGTCAGGTCGTAACCCGAGTAAAGGAAAAAATGGAGCAGATTAAAAAATCGCTTCCCGAGGGTGTTTCAATCGAACCGTTTATGGATCGTACCCAATTGGTTAACAAAGCGATCTCTACGGTAGAGAAAAACCTGATTGAAGGGGCCTTAATTGTAATTTTTATCCTGGTTTTACTACTCGGAAACTGGCGCGCCGGACTAGTTGTCGCTTCGGTTATTCCGCTTTCATTACTATTTGCCATTTCAATGATGCGTTTGTTTGGCGTTAGCGGTAACCTGATGAGCCTTGGAGCGATCGATTTTGGGCTAATTGTAGACGGAGCGGTCATTATCGTCGAAGCGATTATTCACCGATTGCAGGTTGGTCGTAAGGGCGCACTGACCAAACAACAGATGAACGAAGAAGTCTTTCAGGCGGCTTCCAAAATCCGTAGTAGTGCCGCTTTCGGGGAAATCATTATCCTGATTGTATATCTACCAATCCTCGCATTAGTTGGTATCGAAGGAAAAATGTTTGGACCAATGGCACAAACGGTATCCTTTGCCATTTTGGGCGCCTTCATTTTGTCACTGACCTATGTTCCGATGATGAGCGCACTGGTGCTTAAAAAGGAAACCGGACATAAAAAGAATATCAGCGATACGATTATTGAAAAACTATATCGTTTTTACGCTCCGATTTTAGAGAAAGCCCTACGCGCCAAAGCCGTTATTATTGGCGTGGCGGTTGCCTTATTTGCCGCGGCATTACTCCTTTTCAATACACTGGGCGGCGAATTTATCCCGACGTTAGACGAAGGCGATATTGCAACGCATTTGATCATTGCTTCCGGAAGTTCTTTATCGCAGGAAGTCGAAGCGACAACCAAAGCCGAGCAGATTTTAAAGGCGAAATTCCCGGAAATCAAGATGATCGTAACGAAAATCGGTAGTGCCGAAATTCCAACCGATCCAATGCCGATAGAAGCCGGCGACATGATCATTCTTCTAAAAGATAAAGACGAATGGACTTCGGCTACAACTAAAGAGGAATTGATGGAAAAAATGGAAAAAGCACTGGAAGATATTCCAGGTGCGACAACCGAGTTTTCCCAACCGATTCAGATGCGTTTTAACGAGCTAATGACCGGTGTACGAAGCGATGTCGCGATTAAAATCTTTGGTGAAGATATCGATATGCTTGTTAGCAAAGGCGATGAAGTGATGCAGTTGATTCAGGGAATTCCGGGCGTTTCGGATGCCAAACTGGAACGTGTGGCCGGTTTACCACAAATTACCGTTCGGTATAACAAGGACAAAATGGCGTTATACGGTTTAAAAATCGGTGATCTGAATAAAGTGATCCGAATGGGATTTGCCGGTGAAGCGGCCGGATTGGTCTATGAAGGCGAAAAACGTTTTGATCTTGTGGTACGTCTGGAAAGCGACAGTCGACAGGATATTTCCAATTTAAAGGCACTTTATATCACCTTACCGTCCGGAAATCAGATTCCGCTGGAACAGGTTGCCGATATCAATTATGAAGACGGACCGATGCAAATTAGTCGTGAAGACGGAAAGCGTCGTATCGTGGTTGGTTTTAACGTACGCGGTGCGGATGTCAAATCGGTCGTAGAAAAAATCCAACAAAAACTTGACACCCAACTTAAACTTCCGGATGGTTATTACGTGACCTATGGCGGTCAGTTTGAAAACCTGATTGAAGCCAATAAGCGACTTGCAGTAGCCGTTCCGGTAGCATTGGCTATGATCTTTATTCTCTTATACTTTACATTTAAATCGGTACGTCAATCCCTATTGATTTTTACGGCAATTCCACTGGCCGCAATTGGCGGTGTTTTTGCACTTTGGTTGCGAAATATGCCGTTCAGTATTTCGGCCGGAGTGGGCTTTATCGCCCTATTTGGAGTCGCCGTATTGAACGGAATTGTACTGATCGGTTATTTTAACCAGTTAAAAAATGAAGGAATGACCAATATTTACGACCGGATTCGCGAAGGAACCAAAGTGCGACTTCGTCCGGTAATTATGACCGCTGCTGTGGCTTCATTAGGTTTCCTTCCGATGGCCATTAGTTCCAGTGCCGGTGCCGAAGTTCAAAAACCATTGGCAACCGTGGTTATCGGCGGATTGGTAACAGCGACCTTATTGACCTTAATTGTGCTTCCGATTTTATACCTCTATTTTGAAAAAGGAGCCTCTACAAGTAACTCCGATAATCCGGAAAATAACACATTATGAAAATGATATTCAATATAAAAACGAATAGTATACTACTTAAATATACAATTCAAATAATAACACTTTTAGCATTAATTATCAGCCCAATAAAAACAAACGCTCAAATAAATCTATCGTTAAAAGAAGCGGTAGAAACAGGGATGAAAAACAACCTGGGCATTCAGGCTTCCGAACTGGAAAGCAAGATGCACAATCAGTTGACACGCTCGGCTTTTGAGGTTCCGAAAACCGAATTATCCGGTACGTTTGGACAGATTAATTCGAATGCAAAGGATAAAAATTTTGGCGTTTCCCAAAGCTTTAATCCGTTTCAATATGGTGCTAAAAAGAAATGGCTCAACGAAAACAATGCGGCCGGGCAATTAAAAGTCAAAGCCACACAACAGGATATAACGTTTAACATCCGCCAGGCATGGAATACCATGTTGTTTTACAGCAAACAAAACCAATTGCTAAATCAGCAAAATCAGCTGATGGAAAAATTTGTACGATCGGCTTCCCTAAAGTTTCAGACCGGTGAAACCAATTCGCTCGAAAAGACGATTGCTATTGCCAAACAACAGGAATTACAGCAGCTGATCAAACAAAACGAAGCCAAACTATGGGTGGAAAAGTCAAAAATTAAAACGCTGATCAACCGGGATTCCGACTTCACTCCTGCTGATACCGCTTTTGTTCCGATGGTGACTTTGGCTGTAGCCGACAGTTCGCGATTAAAACAGAACAGCAACCTGCAATTGGCCACGCAACAGATTCAGATTGCCGAAGCCGCAAAAAAGGTCGAAAAGTCCGCTTTTTTCCCGGATATTACTGCGGGTTATGCGATTCAATCCATTACCGGAACTCAGGAAATAAACGGACAAAGTGTAGACTATGACAATGCCTTGCGTTTTCAGACGTTTTCGGTAGGTATTGCCATTCCGATTTTTGCCGGTAGTACTGTTGCGAAAACCAAAGCGGCACAAAGCAATATCGAAATGCAGCAAAAAAATGCCGCTTATGTGGAAAGTCAGTTAAAAAGTCAGTTCCAACAACAGTTTGAGGAATTAAAAACCTATCAGTCGCTGGTCGATTATTATCAGGGAACGGCTTTACCAAATGCTAAAAAAATCAGTACCAATGCTACAAAAGCCTATCAAAACGGTGACATTTCGTATGTAGAATATGTTCAAAGCATTGAAACCGCCTTAAACATCCGACTGAATTACAGCAATGCCATCCATAATTACAACCAAACTGCGATTAATATCCAGTATTTAATCCACCAATAATACCATGAAAAAATCCAATTTAATATACCTTAACATTGCCGGCCTTCTGATTATCGGTGCCATTTTGTATTTTAGTTTACGTCATGATCATACTAGTGAAGACGGTCATGATCATACCGAAACGGAAGCTGCGGAAAAGCCCGGAGCGGATAAAGAAGTTGAACTGAATGAAGCTCAGTTTAAAGCAGCCGGCGTAACATTGGGAACCTATTCCCTAAAAAACCTCAGCGAAGTTATTAACGCTAACGGTTATACCAAACTGCCACCACAAAATCAGGCCGATGTTTCGGTTCATTTACAGGGTGTTGTTAAAACGATTTCGGTGATCGAAGGGCAATTTGTTCGAAAAGGTCAGGTTCTGGCAACGATAGAAAGCCCGGAATTCACTAAATTGCAGGAAGCGTATCTGACATCGAAAAGCAATCTTGAATTTTTAAGTCAGGAGTTCGAAAGACAGAAAACACTGAGTGAGGAAGAAGTCAATTCGAAAAAAGTATTCCAAAAAACAAAAGCGGAGTACCAGATCGAAAAGGCGCGTTTTAATTCCTTAAAACAACAATTAAGCGTTCTTAATATACAATCGGGCAATACGGCTGTGGCTACGGTTCCCATATTGGCTCCTATTTCGGGTTATACAACCGAAATCAACGTAAAAATAGGTAGTAATGTCGAAGTCGGTAAACCGATTCTTAGCATTGTGGACAATTCCAAATTACACGTTGACTTGTTGGTTTACGAAAAAGACCTGCATAAAGTAAAACAGGGTCAGAATGTACAGCTAGTACTTACCAATCAGGACAATACCGTAATTAAGGGAACGATTTTCAGTATCGGTAAGGCATTTGAAAATGAAACCAAATCGGTTGCAGTACACGCCGACATCAATAACGAGAAAAATGCATTGATTCCGGGAATGTATGTCAACGCGTTAATCGATATCGGGACAAATGCCGTTAATTCCCTTCCGGTGGAAGCCATTGTAAAGGCAGATGGTCGTGAATTTATGTTTGTATTGGAAGAAGGTCATGAGGAACCGGAACACGACACAGAAAAAGGACATTCCCATGACGATGGCCACAAACATGATGATACCGAAGAAAATCGTTTTCATTTCCGCCGAGTGGAAGTAAAAACCGGAACTTCGCAATTGGGCTATATTCAGGTTACGCCATTAACAAAAGTCGCTCCCGATGCTAAAATTGTTTTAAAAGGCGCTTATTATATCCAAAGTCACCTATTAAAAACAGAAGGCGGCGGCGGTCATTCGCATTAAATCAAAAAAGATGGAAAACTTTTTAAAAATATATTTACCCGTTTACCTTTTGTTATATCTATTGGTAACATTTGTGATTCCTACCTATCGCACGTATAAACAAACCGGCATTAATCCGGTAACGTTCGGGAATCGGGATAATGCCCATGATTATATCGGTTTTGTCATGAAATTTTTAATTGTACTACTGTTTGTCGCAGTAGTACTCTTTTCCTTTGG
>NZ_JASLCE010000050.1 GCF_030146175.1 Flavobacterium sp.
ATAAAAAATAAAAGGAAGGAAAAAATAAAAAGGTTTGATCAAGACTAAAAAACCAAACGCCAAGCTAAGTATAAACATTTTTTTAAAGGAATAATTACCATAAAAAAAGCATTTCAGATACAGCGTGATAATAAGTGAGATCATAAAAAGCGTCAGCGATTCGGTAAGTATGGCTGTTTCGTAAAAAATAACATGCAGCCAATTGTTTAAAATTAGCGCGGTAAAAAAAGCGACCACAGTAGTAAATCGCAATAGTAACATACTCTTGTAAATCAGAACAGTTGTACAGATACCAAGTGTAAATTGCAGTAAAAGGGTTACCGATAAATTATTTCCGGATAGCAATAATAACAACGGATAACCGGGGCTTCGTTGGCCATTGTATCCGGACAAATCAAAAGTGGCGAGTTGATTCCCTAAGGCAATGTAACCTTCAGAATCCGGAAATAGCGTAACATGCCGGTACAGATAGAAGATGACAAGACGAATTAATACACCCGATAATACTAATAAAAGTACCGGTTTGCTTTTAATGCATTTTAAGAAATAGCCCTCATTATTGATAGTCATTTTGCACGGAATTAAAGAGGGGAAGCGATAAAAACGGATTAATGGTTAAACCGCGATCTAAAGTTGAAGTGTTTTTTTATTTTTGGAATACAATTTGAATAAAATGAGATAGTAGTGGCTCGTATTGTCCTGGTTGTTTGCGATTTTATGCAAAAAAAATGCCCTTTTGATAAAAAGGGCACTGATCTTATATTTTGCAATTGTTGGTGTTTATACTGTTCGTTGTACTACTTCAAACAACGTTTTATCTTCACATTTTAGTGTTTTGGATGGATATTTCATTAACAGCGCATAATCATGCGTAGCCATTAAAATGGTTTTTCCGTTTTGATTGATTTTTTTCAAAACCTCCATAACTTCCACACTGGTTTGCGGATCCAGATTTCCGGTTGGTTCATCGGCTAAGATCAACTCCGGATCGTTTAATAAAGCCCGTGCAATCGCGATACGCTGTTGTTCACCGCCCGAAAGCTGATGCGGCATTTTATTTACAAAATTACGCATGCCCACTTTGTCCAGTACTTCCTCAATCTGTACCTGCATTTCTTCTTTTTCGGCCCATCCGGTTGCTTTTAAAACAAACTCCAGATTGTCGTGAACATTGCGATCCGGAAGCAATTTAAAATCCTGGAAAACAATACCCAGTTTACGTCTCAGATACGGGATTTCCTTTTCTTTAAGCGCCTTTAAATCATAATCGACTATGGTACCTTCGCCTTCCGTTAGCGGTAAATCGGCATACAATGTCTTCATAAAACTACTTTTTCCGGAACCCGTTTTTCCAATAATATAGATAAAATCACCGTTTTTAACCTCAAGGTTCACATGGGTTAAAACAGCATTATTTTCCTGGTAAATGGTTACATCGGTAAGGGAGAGAATAGTTTGTGACATAAGTCTGTATGTTTTATTTTGGTAAAAATAAGAAGTTAAGGGAGTCCTACAAAATTAAAAACGAAATTTACGACAAATTATTTCCGTAAGAAATTATTTGGTTTGGTTTTTGAGGGAGCTCCTGCAATAAACAAAACCGGACAAACGTTAATACCAGTATATTTTGATATATTTGGTTTTTAAAAAAAGGAACAATGCGAAAATTAGATAGGCTATTATTTATTTCCCTAACGCTGGGTGCGATGAACCTCGCGGCACAACAATCGAACATCTATACGCACGATTTAGTGGACTACCAAAAAGCGTTGTCGCTTTACAAAGACAAACAATACCAGGCGGCTCAAATCCTTTTTGATAAGGTGAAAAGCGCCAACAACAGTTCGGAAGTAAAAGCCGATTGTGCCTATTACAGTGCCAATTGTGCGATTCGCCTGGAGCAATCGGGAGCCGATCAGATGATGGAAAATTTTGTCGAAAATTACCCGACCAGTACGAAGCAAAATCAGGCCTATATCGAAGTGGCGCATTATTACTTTGAACAGGGAAACTACGTTCAGGCGCTGAAATGGTTCGATAAAGTCGATGAAAATGCCATGACCTTAAGCGATAAGGAACGCTATAATTTCCAAAAAGGCTATTGTTACTTTACCGCAAAAAATAAAAAAGAAGCCGAAAAATATTTTAATAAAGTCGTTAATTCCAAAGAATACGGCTCGCAGGCCAAATACTATCTGGGTTATATGGCCTATGAAACCGATAACTACAAAGACGCTACGCAGTTTTTTGATCAGGTAGCGGATAAGGACAAATACAAAGAAAAAATGTCCTATTTCCAGGCGGATATGAACTTTAAACTGGGGAGCTTCCAAAAAGCAATCGACGTGGGAGTTCCGCAATTGTCCAAATCCGATGCCAACGAAAAATCCGAATTGTCCAAAATTATCGGGGAAAGCTATTTTAACCTGAAACAATACGACAAAGCCTTACCGTATTTATTGGAATACAAAGGCAAAAAAGGCAAATGGAACAACACCGATTTTTACCAGTTGGGTTATGCCTATTATAAAGCCGGCGATTATGAAAATGCAATCGCTCAGTTCAATAAAATTATCAACGGACAGGATGCGGTAGCGCAGAATGCCTATTATCATTTGGCGGAAAGTTATCTGAAAACCGATAAAAAACAGCAGGCTTTAAATGCATTCAAAAATGCCTCTGAAATGGATTTTGACGCCAAAATCCAGGAAGATGCTTACCTGAATTATGCCAAACTGAGCTACGAAATCGGAAACCCATACCAAAGTGTACCGGAAGTTTTGATGGGCTATCTGAACAAATATCCGAACACCGCTTATAAAGCCGAGATTGAATCATTGTTGATCAACTCGTATATCACGTCAAAAAATTACAAAGAAGCCTTGGTATTGCTGGAAAAAAGCAAAACACCGGAAAACAAACTGGCCTATCAAAAGGTTACGTTTTACCGCGGACTGGAATTGTATACCGACGGGAATTATAACGAGGCATTGGCTTTGTTTAAAAAATCGATTGCCGAACAGCGCGATGCGAAGTTTACCACGCGTGCTACGTTCTGGAAAGCCGAAACCGAGTATGTGTTAGGGCAATTCAATGATGCATTGATCAGCTTTAAACAATTTTTGGGTAGCGCGGAAGCGAAAAACACGCCCGAATATAAAAATGCCAATTACGACCTGGCGTATACCTATTTTAAACAAAAAGAATACGAACAGGCGGCAAAATATTTTCAGGAGTATATCAATAGTGCAAAAGACGACAAAGTACGTCTTAACGATGCCTATTTGCGAATGGCCGACAGTTATTTCGTGACTACCAAATACTGGCCGGCGATGGAAGCTTATAATAAAGCGATCGAGCTAAAAAGTGTCGATGCGGATTACGCCTACTTCCAAAAAGCGATTTCCTATGGATTTGTATCCCGAAACGATAAAAAAGTAGAGGAGTTAAACGGATTCCTAAAAGCCTATCCGAAATCAAAATATGCGGATGATGCTTTATATGAAATGGGGAATACCTATGTGACGTTAAACAATACCGAAAAAGCTTTACAGGCCTACGACCGACTGATTACGGATTATAAAGACAGTTCGTATGCGGCAAAAGCCATTTTAAGACAAGGGTTGATTTACTATAATGCGGAAAAAGACCAACAGGCGTTAACTAAACTGAAAAAAGTAGTCGCCGATTATCCGAGAAGTCAGGAGGCGATGGAAGCGGTTTCGACGGCACGTCTGATTTATGTCGATCTCGGAAAAGTAGACGAATACGCAAGTTGGGTAAGAACCCTGGATTTTGTAGAAGTTACGGATGCCGATCTGGACAAAACTACCTACGAAGCTGCCGAAAAACAATACCTGCAAAACAATTTAAAACCGGCGATTTCCGGATTTACAGGCTACTTGGCGAACTTCCCGAATGGAATTTCGGCTTTAAAAGCCAATTTCTATCTGGCGCAGGCCTATTTTGCCGAAGGTCTTGGAAATAATGCCATTCCGAATTACGAATTCGTGATCGGAAAATCCCGAAATGAATTTACCGAACAGTCATTGGCGCGTTTATCGGAAATTCATCTGAAGAAAAACGATTATGCCAAAGCGATTCCGGTTTTAAAACGATTGGAAACAGAAGCCGATTTCCCGCAAAACGTAACCTTCGCGCAATCCAATCTGATGAAATCGTATTACGAACAGAAAGATTATCCGAATGCGGTGGTTTATGCCGATAAAGTACTGGCAAATACTAAAATTGAAGACCGTATTAAAAGTGATGCACAGATTATTGTAGCGCGTTCGGCTATTAAATCGAATGATGAGGTAAAAGCCAAAACGGCCTACGCAAAACTACTCACCATAGCCAAAGGAGAGCTGGCGGCTGAGGCGTTATACTACGATGCGTACTTTAAAAACAAGGATGGTAAATTTGAAGCATCGAATACCGCCGTTCAGAAACTGGCTAAAGATTATTCCGGATACAAGTATTTCGGAGCCAAAGGTTTGGTGATCATGGCGAAAAACTTTTACGGCTTAAAAGACAGTTTCCAGGCGACCTATATTCTGGAAAGCGTAATCAAAAACTTTAGTACGTATCAGGATGTGGTAGAAGAAGCCAAAAAAGAATTAGACTTTATTAAATCGGAAGAAGCCAAACGCAATTCCTCAATAACCAATTAAAAGGAGCGTACTTTTTCTTACTAATAAATACAACATATGACAAAGACCATTCAATATAAAATCGCATTCGTACTACTTTTAGCAGGAAGTCAGACGCTTTTTGCACAAAAGAAAGACGAAAATCTGGGAACAGAAGTAGTAAACGTAGTAAAACCGTATACGCCAACCATTTCCGATGCTTTTAAAGTAAAAGAAACGCCAACGATAGACGACGAAGACAATACGCAGAAAAAAGAAATACAATACAATATTTTCTCCTTTCCGGTAGCGTCGACTTTCACGCCATCCAAAGGAAAAGCCGCCGGAGTAGACAAAGCCCAAAAGGAAAAATTGTATAACAATTATGCTACCTTGGGATTTGGAAATTATGCCGCGATAAACGGCGAATTGTTTGTAACCAAAAACCTAAGCAATAACGAATATGTAGCCGGAATGTTCCGCCATATGTCATCGCAGGGTGGTATAAAAGACGTGTTATTGGACGATAAATATTATAACACTTCGGTAGACCTGACCTATGGAAGTAAACAACGTGATTTCGACTGGAATGTCGATTTAGGATACCAACATCAATTGTACAATTGGTACGGATTACCAACCGATTACCTGACCTTTGACGATCCGAATATGTTGGCGGCGATCAATCCGCAGCAAACCTATCAGACCTTAAAATTAGGCGGGCGATTGGGAATGAAAGACAGTTATTTTAACGAAGCCACATTACAATTCAAACGTTTTTGGGATGCGAAAGGAAGTGCTGAAAACCGTTTCTTTATCAAGCCTTCGATCGATTTCGAATTCAAAGACAATAAATTTAAAACCGATTTCGTAGTCGATTATCTGGGTGGGAATTTTGAAAAAGATTACTACAATCTGCCGGATAGCGAAATGAAATACAGTTACCTGAATTTTGGAGTGCAACCGAGTGTTTTATTAAAAGAAGGGGATCTTTCGGTTCAGCTTGGAGCGGGACTTTTTTACAACATGGGGAAATTGAATAACGAAAGTGAGGGGAAATTCTACGTATATCCAAATGTAAAAGCATCCTATAAAGTGGTGGGCGATGTGATGATTGCTTATGCCGGTGCCGAAGGTGGATTAAAACAAAATACCTATGCCGATTTTGTTGGCGAAAACCAGTTTGTAGCACCTAATTTAGTGATCGCACCAACCAGTGAACAATACGATATCTATGTAGGATTAAAAGGAAAGCTGGCGAATAACGTAGCCTATAACGTTAGAGGATCGTACAAAAGTGACGACGATAAAGCGTTCTTTAAAAGCAATATATACGATACGGCCAATACTAATACCGAAGGTTATGTTTACGGAAACTCGTTTGGTGTGGTGTACGACAAGTTAAAAACGATCAGCTTTTTTGGAGAATTAAAAATGGACTTCTCTAAAAATGTAAGCTTCGGAATTAACGGTACGTTTAATAGCTTTACAACCGATCTGGAACAGGCCTGGAATATGCCAACGGTAAAAATTGGCGCCGATTTCGACTTTAACATCACCGAAAAATGGTATGCCGGAACAAATATCTTCTTTGTAGGCGATCGTAAAGATCAGTTTATGTATACCGATGTTTCGTTAACCGAACCGTTGTTTAAAACCGTAACCTTAGACAGTTATTTTGATCTGAATGCGCATGTGGGTTACAAACACAACGAACGCCTTACAGCCTATCTGAAAGCCAACAACCTGGCAAGTCAGAACTACCAACGCTGGCTGAATTATCCGGTACAGGGATTCCAGTTCCTGATTGGAGCCAGTTATAAATTCGACTTTTAATTAAAGTGTTCAAATAAAAAGGGAAAGCCTGCAAAGCAACTGTTTTTGCAGGCTTTTATTTTGTTTCTTTGTAAATCATTACAGGAAGAGAAATGACATTTAAGCAAAAAATTGTACAACATCATCTCGTTTTATTACAAGACAAAATTGATGTTTTCAGAGATATGATTTCCGGATTGGCAGAAGATGCGCAAAACGATGCAAAAGGATCGGCTGGCGATAAGCATGAAACCGCGCTGTCGATGATGCATTTGGAACAGGAAAAATTAAGTGCCAAGTTACAGGAAGCGCTTCAGATGAAAGCCATATTGGAAAAGATCGATGCCGCAGCAACAACCTCAAAAATTGCCGTAGGAAGCGTGATCAAAACCAATGGGATGTATTTGTTTATGAGTGCCGCTTTGCCTAAAATCGCTATCGACGGTGTCAATGTAATCGCACTTTCGCCTCAATCGCCCTTAGGAGTAAAATTAATGGGTGGCGGAATAGGGGAAACCTTCGAAATCAACAGTTCAAAATATATGATCGAAACTATCGATTAGACCTACCAAAAATGAAAGTAAAAAATATACTTCTGGCCGCATGTTGTCTTATTTCGGCCTTGATAAATGCTCAGAAAAAACAGGAAGCCGATTTGATTGTTTCCGATGCGAAAATCTATACGGTTAATAAAACGTTTCAAACCGCGGAAGCCTTAGCGGTTAAAGACGGAAAAATTATCGGGATTGGAAGTAAAGCGGACATGCTGAAAAAGTTTTCCGCTAAAAAAACGCTGATCGCCAAGGGTAAATATATATATCCCGGATTCTACGATGCACACGCCCATTTTTACGGACTGGGCATGAATATGCAGGCGGTAAATCTTAGAGGTACCAAGAGTTTTCAGGAAGTGATCGAAAGAATTCAGGCGTTCCAAAAAGTCAAAAATCATACGTTTATCGTAGGCCGCGGATGGGATCAGAACGATTGGAAGGAAAAAGAATTTCCAACAAAAGAGCTGTTGGATCAGTACTTTCCAACTATTCCGGTGGTGCTAACCCGTATCGATGGACATGCGATGTTGGTCAACACAAAAGCCTTGGAACTGGCTGGAATTACAACCAAAACCAAAACATCAGGCGGACAGATTGAAGTCAAAGATGGAAAGTTAACCGGTATTTTGGTCGATAATCCAATGGAATTGGTATCGGCTATTATTCCAAAACCGACGCGTCAGACGCAAATTGCGGCCTTACAGGAGGCGCAAAAAGAAATGTTTCACTACGGACTGACGACGATCAACGAAGCCGGTTTGGAACGCGATGTTATTGATCTTATCGATAGTCTGCAACAGGAAAATAAACTGGATATCAACATTTATGCGATGGTTATGGCTACCCGCGAAAATGTGGATCATTATACGCAATTGGGAATTTATAAAACCGACAAATTAAACGTCCGCTCTTTTAAATTTATGGGTGACGGTGCTTTGGGGTCGCGTGGTGCCTGTTTGCATCAGGTGTATTCCGATAAGCCAAAACAATTCGGAGCCTTGTTGTCGCCAATTCCAACGATTCGGGAAATTGCTAAACAGATCGCCGAATCCGAGTATCAGATGAATTCCCATGCGATAGGCGATTCGACGAATACCGTATTATTAAAAATTTACAAAGAGGTCTTGGATGGAAAACCGGATCGTAGATGGAAGATCGAACACGCTCAGATTATGCGCGAACAAGACTTCGATTACTTTAAGCTGGGAATCATACCATCGGTACAACCTACGCATGCGACATCGGATATGTATTGGGCCGAAGACCGATTGGGTAAAAAACGACTACAGTATTCGTATGCCTATAAAACCATGTTACAAAAGGCTGGATTAATCGCGTTGGGAACCGACTTTCCGATTGAGGAAGTAAACCCGATGTATACGTTTTATGCAGCTGTAGCACGAAAAGATCTTAAAAATTATCCGGAAAACGGATTCCAGTCGGAAAATGCATTAACCCGTGAGGAAACTCTAAAGGGAATGACCATCTGGGCAGCGTATTCTAATTTTGAAGAAAACGAAAAAGGAAGTTTGGAAGTGGGTAAATGGGCGGATTTTGTTATTTTCGATGCGGATATTATGACGATGGATATCGACGGTGTGCCGTATGTCGTACCGGTAAATACATTTGTAAAAGGGAAACAGGTAAAATAAGAAACCATGATGATGTTAGTTGCAATAGTGCTTTTTGTCGCTGGACTTATATATGCTGTGATTCGTATCACGAGTCCGAAGTCGACACATACTAAAGAACAAAATTATACGCTTGATGAAAAGTATAACGCGGCCAAAATCGAAAAACAAAAGGAGATCGACCGTATACTGGAAAAAATAAATAAAAACGGCGTACAGTCGCTAAACAGTAGGGAAAAGCAACTGTTGGACGACTATTCTAAAAACTAAATAAAACCGGGCACTTGTCCGGTTTTTTGTTTTAAATGCCTTGATATAAGGTCGGAACTTATAGATTTTAACCCAAACGCTACAAATCGGATGCTTTAGGTTATATTTTGTTTTTGAATTGCTTATTTTGATTTTAATTTTAAACCAAAATAAAGTTTTTGCTTTTTAATTAAAACTGATATAGGCAATTTTGTGACGTAATAATAACCATTTAAAGCAAAAATAGTATGTGCGGGATAGTAGCAGTTATAGGAAAAGGAGTCGATGCGGAATTGGTACAACAATTGTCCAAAAGAATGTCGCATCGCGGTCCGGATGAAAGTGATTTGCATATCACGGAAAAAGGACATTTTTTAAGCCATGAACGTTTGTCGATCGTCGATTTACAAACCGGAAAACAACCAATTCAGGGTACCAATTCGGCCTGGATGGTACACAATGGCGAAATATATAACCATAAAAAACTACGTGATACCGTACTAAAAAACCATACGTTTCGCACGACATCCGATTCGGAAGTAATCGTGCATTTATATGAAGAATACGGCTATGAATTTTGTGATATGCTCGACGGGATCTTTGCCTTTGTTGTGATTGATGGCGATGATTTTATTGCAGGTAGAGATCCGTTGGGTGTAAAACCACTGTATTACGGAATTGATGGTCATGGAGCGATTTATTTTGCCTCCGAAATGAAAGCCATAGCCGACCAGTGTAAGTCGTTTGCCGCCTTTCCGCCGGGACACTATTACTCACCCAAAACAGGATTTGTAAAATACTACCAACCGCAATGGGAAGATGCCGCAAAAGCCGTAGAACCGCTCGATTTAAAAGCAATCCGTGAAACGCTTACCGAAGCGGTACGCAAACGATTGATGAGCGATGTGCCCATTGGTGTTTTGCTATCCGGCGGATTGGATTCGTCGTTAACATCGGCTATTGCGTCCCGATTAATGACAGAAGCCGGAAGTCCGAAACTGCATTCGTTTTCGATCGGATTGGACAGTAAGGCACCCGATGTGGTTGCGGCTCGTGCCGTAGCCGAATATCTGGGGACGGAACACCACGAAATTTACTTTTCGGTCGAGCAAGGAATAGCTATTTTGGATAAGCTGATCTGGCATCTGGAAACCTACGATGTTACTTCGATTCGCGCCAGTACGCCGATGTATTTCCTGTCGAAAGCCATCACCGAAAAAGGAATAAAAGTAGTATTGTCCGGAGAAGGAGCCGATGAGATTTTTGGAGGCTATCTGTATTTTAGAAATGCGCCATCTGTAGCCGATTTTCAAAAAGAAACTATCGAACGCGTACAGAAATTAGCGACTGCCGATTTACTACGTGCGGATAAGTCGACAATGGCACACGGATTGGAAGCGCGGGTTCCGTTTTTGGACAAAGCCTTTTTAAACCTGGCGATTAAAATCAGACCGGAAGAAAAACAACCGGCAACCTATGGCGGTGTTGAAAAATATATCCTTAGAAAAGCATTTGATACCCCGGAAAAACCGTATCTGCCGGATAGCGTTTTATGGCGCCAAAAAGAGCAATTTTCGGACGGTGTTGGTTACAACTGGATCGATGCGTTAATCGAATATGGAACCGCACAGGTTACGGATGAACAGTTGGCCAAAGCAGCCGACGTGTTTCCGCACAATACGCCCACCACAAAAGAAGCGTATTACTACCGAACCATTTTTCATAAACATTTCCCACAAGCCAGTGCGGCCAAAACCGTACGCAAGTGGATTCCGAAATGGCAGGAAAACCAGGATCCAAGCGGAAGAGCCAATAAGGCTCACCTTAAGGCCGATACGAGTATCGCCACCCTGAAAGCGACATTATGATCTTTCATATGTGATTAGTTTGTTTGTTTGAAAAGCACCGGGAATTTACCGGTGCTTTTTTTGTTTTTTTATAGGGAATGAGAAATGTTAAAAAGTAAGAAAATTACGAACTAATTAAAAGATTTTGTTGATAACTTACGCCTATTACGGGTTATTTTTAGTGTATTATCCTTTGTGTTTTCATATATTTGCCTGTTAGACGAAAAAATACATTTTTTAGAATATAAATTATGAGCGAAGAAGTTAAGAAAAACAATTATTCGGCAGACAGTATTCAGGCGCTTGAGGGAATGGAGCACGTTAGAATGCGTCCTTCCATGTATATTGGAGATGTAGGAACACGTGGACTTCACCATTTGGTTTATGAGGTTGTGGATAACTCGATCGATGAAGCTTTGGCCGGACATTGTGATACCATATCTGTAACGATTAATGAGGATAATTCCATTACGGTTGAAGATAACGGTCGTGGTATTCCGGTAGATATTCATAAAAAAGAAGGCGTTTCCGCATTGGAGGTTGTAATGACCAAAATTGGTGCGGGAGGTAAATTTGATAAAGATTCCTATAAAGTATCCGGAGGTTTACACGGGGTTGGGGTATCGTGTGTTAATGCACTATCCGACCATTTGCGTGCAACGGTTCACAGAGAAGGAAAAGTATACGAACAGGAATACGAAAGAGGTAAAGCGATTTACCCGGTAAAACAGATTGGTGAAACCGAAAAAAGAGGTACGATTGTAACCTTTAAACCGGATAATACAATCTTTACACAAACAACGGAATATTCGTATGATACCTTAGCAGCACGTATGCGCGAATTGTCATTCCTTAATAAGGGAATTACAATTACGCTTACTGATCGCAGAGAAACGGATAAAGAAGGAAACTTTGTGGGTGAAGTCTTCCATTCGAAAGAAGGATTAAAAGAGTTTGTTAAATTCCTGGATGGAAATCGTGAGCCAATTATCGGACACGTGATCAGTATGGAAAGCGACAAAGGAGAAGTGCCGGTTGAGGTGGCGTTAATTTATAACAGCAGCTATTCCGAAAATATCTTTTCCTATGTGAATAATATCAATACCCACGAAGGGGGAACGCACTTACAGGGATTCCGTAGTGGATTGACCCGTACGCTTAAAAAATATGCGGATGCTTCCGGATTGTTGGAAAAACTGAAGTTTGAAATTTCAGGAGATGACTTCCGTGAAGGATTAACAGCGATTGTGTCGGTAAAAGTATCCGAACCACAATTCGAGGGACAAACCAAAACAAAGTTAGGAAACCGTGAGGTAGTGTCACCGGTAAGTCAGGCGGTAGCCGAAATGTTGGAAAACTACCTGGAAGAAAACCCGAACGATGCCAAGATAATTGTTCAGAAAGTAATTTTGGCAGCGCAGGCGCGTCATGCGGCTAAAAAAGCCCGTGAAATGGTACAGCGTAAAACCGTTATGGGTGGCGGTGGATTACCAGGAAAATTATCCGATTGTTCCGAGCAGGATCCGGCAAAATGTGAGGTATTCCTTGTCGAGGGGGATTCCGCGGGTGGAACGGCCAAACAAGGTCGTGACCGTGCCTTTCAGGCGATTCTTCCGTTGCGAGGTAAAATCCTGAACGTAGAAAAAGCCATGCATCATAAAGTATTCGAAAACGAAGAGATTCGAAATATTTTTACCGCATTGGGTGTTACGATCGGAACTGCAGAAGATAGTAAAGCCTTAAACCTTGAAAAACTTCGTTATCATAAAGTGGTGATCATGTGTGATGCCGACGTGGATGGTAGCCACATTTCAACGCTTATCCTGACGTTCTTCTTCAGATATATGAAAGAACTGATCGAAAACGGATACGTGTATATTGCAACACCACCCTTATATATGGTGAAAAAAGGAAATAAAAAAGAATATGCGTGGACCGATGCACAGCGGGATCAGATCTCGGAAAGAATGGGTGGCGGAACCGGTATTCAGCGTTATAAAGGTCTTGGAGAGATGAACGCGGAACAGTTGTGGGAAACGACCATGAATCCGGAATTCCGAACGTTACGCCAGGTTTCTATTGATAGTCTGGCCGAGGCCGACCGTATTTTTTCCATGTTAATGGGGGATGAGGTACCGCCGCGTAGAGAGTTTATCGAGAAAAACGCAGCATACGCTAAAATTGATGCATAAATTACAAATAGAAAAAGGATGTCAGAAAACGGCATCCTTTTTTATTTGACGGAAGTTTAAAAAAGTGTGATTTTTTTTAACCGTGTATTTTGCGTACATAAAATTTGTATATTGGGTAACTCAATAAATCAAAAATTAATTTAATACTTATTTTACGAATATTATGAAAGTAACAATAGTTGGCGCAGGAAATGTAGGAGCAACTTGTGCAGATGTTATCTCTTATAGAGGAATTGCAAGCGAAGTGGTATTGTTGGATATCAAAGAAGGATTTGCAGAAGGTAAGGCGATGGACATTATGCAGTGCGCAACAACAACAGGATTTAATACAAGAGTTTCAGGAAGTACGAACGATTATTCCAAAACAGCCGGAAGCGATGTGGTGGTGATCACCTCGGGTATTCCGAGAAAACCGGGCATGACCCGTGAGGAATTAATCGGAATCAATGCCGGAATTGTAAAATCGGTAGCGGAAAACGTATTAAAATATTCTCCGGATACCATTATAGTAGTAGTGTCGAATCCTATGGACACAATGACGTACTTAACCTTAAAAGCAACCGGATTGCCGAAAAACAGAATTATCGGTATGGGTGGTGCTTTGGATAGTTCCCGTTTTAAATATTATTTGTCAAAAGCATTGGATAAACCGTCTAACGATGTTCAGGGGATGGTAATTGGAGGGCATGGTGATACCACTATGATTCCGTTAACGCGATTGGCATCTTATAACGGAAGCCCGGTTTCAAACTTTTTAGCGCAGGACGTACTGGATAAAGTAGCGGCCGATACGATGGTTGGAGGAGCGACATTAACCGGATTGTTGGGAACATCGGCCTGGTATGCACCGGGAGCATCCGTTGCTTTCCTTGTAGATAGTATTTTAAACGACCAAAAACGTATGATTCCATGTTCGGTTTATTTGGAAGGCGAATACGGTCAAAATGATATTTGTATCGGTGTACCATGTATTATCGGTAAAAACGGAATTGAAGAAATTGTAGATATCGCCTTAAACGATGCCGAAAAAGCCCTTTTTGCGAAGAGTGCCGATGCGGTTAGAGCTATGAATGGCGATCTTAAATCTGTTTTGGCATAGTCATTACGGAAGAAATAAAGAAAGGCTGCGTAGGGCAGTCTTTTTTTTTGATAATATTGGCAAATTAATTGGTTAATCTTTTGGTAAATTATATATTTGCTCGTTTTTGAAAAAAATGAATAATTAATATTTAGTAATAATGCAGAATAAAGGACTCATTAAATTTTTTGCAATACTTTTTGCACTGGTAAGTATTTACCAGCTATCCTTCACATTTGTTACCAATAATATCGAGAAAAAGGCGAAAACCTTTGCGAACGGAGACTCTAAAAAAGAGTTGTTCTATCTGGACTCTATTGGTAAAGAAAAAGTTTTTTTAGGTCATACTTTTAACGAAGTACGCGCTAAACAAATTAATAAAGGTCTTGACTTAGAAGGAGGAATCAACGTGATTCTTCAGATTTCGGTTAAAGACGTGTTGAAAGGACTAGCGAATAATTCTAAAAATCCAGTTTTCAATAAAGCGCTTGCAGAAGCAACCAAAAACAGAGAAGGTAACCAAAGTTATTTGGACGCTTTCTTTATCGCTTTTGACAAAGAATCAAACGGAACAACGAAATTGGCATCACCTGAAATCTATGGAAACAGAAATTTAAGTGATGTAATCAAATTCGATATGTCCGATGCACAAGTGAAAGCTGTGCTACGAAAAAAAGTGGAAGAGTCTGTAGAAAGTGCTTTCCGTGTATTAAGAGAGCGTATCGACAAATTCGGGGTTACACAACCAAACATCCAGAAATTAGGAGAATCAGGAAGAATCTTAGTTGAGCTTCCAGGTGCTAAGGATGTAGACCGTATTACAAAATTATTACAAAGTACAGCGCAGTTAGAATTCTGGGAAACGTATAAAACAGACGAAATCGGAAACTTCCTTTTGGCGGCTAACGAGACGTTAAAGAAAACAGAAAAAGCAACAGTTGAGACAAAAGAAGCTGCTAAAAAGACAGATATTGACTCATTGTTAACGAACAAAGCAACCGATTCGGCTGCAGCAAAAAAAGGAAACAATCCGTTATTGGATTTAGTAGTAGGTGGCGGACAACAAGGAAGTCCGGTATTGGCTTATTTTAATCCAAAAGATACTGCAAAAGTTAATTCGTATTTAAAAAGAGACGATATCCGTTCTTTATTACCGGCAGAACAGCGTTATGTACGTTTTGCATGGGGTAAATTAAATCCGAAAGCACCAAACGTAGTTGAATTATATGCGTTAAAAGCAAATAGAGAAGGCATTCCGCCAATGAGTGGAGGGGTGATTACCGATGCAAGAGAATCATTTGACCAAATGGGACGTCCGTCTGTAACCATGCAGATGAACGCAACAGGAGCGAAGAAATGGGAAGAGTTAACCGGGAAAGCGTATACGCAACAAAGTAACATCGCTATCGTATTGGATAACATCGTATATTCTGCACCGGGAGTATCTTCAGGACCAATTGCAGGAGGACGTTCTGAAATTTCAGGAGTGTTCGACGTAGCGGAAACAAAAGACTTAGCGAACATCTTAAGAGCAGGTAAATTACCGGCATCGGCAGAAATCGTACAATCAGAAGTTGTAGGTCCGTCATTAGGACAACAAGCTATCGATAACGGTATTACATCATCATTAGTAGGTTTATTATTAGTATCCCTATGGATGGTATTCTATTATGGTAAAGCAGGTTGGTATGCCAACATCGCTTTAGCAGTGAACTTATTATTCCTTTTCGGAATCTTAGCAAGCTTAGGTGCGGTATTAACCTTACCGGGTATCGCGGGTATCGTATTAACTATGGGTACTGCGGTGGATGCGAACATCATTATCTATGAAAGAGCAAAAGAAGAATTGCGATTAGGGAAGTCGTTAGACGAAGCAGTACGTTTCTCATTTACATGGAGAGGTGCAATGTCGTCGATTACCGATGCCAACGTAACACACGTATTAACCGGTTTGGTACTATTGATCTTCGGAACAGGACCAATCAAAGGTTTCGCAACAACATTATTGATCGGTATCTTTACTTCATTGTTTACATCAATTTTCATTACCAGAATGTTATTAGACTGGGGTGTAAGCAGAGGAGCTAAATTACAATTCTCAACATCTGTTACGAAAAACTGGTTTACAAACTTCCATTTCGATTTCTTGAAAATTAAAAAATGGACGTATTTATTCTCCGGATTAGTAGTAGTAGTGAGCTGTATCTCTTTTGCAATTAACGGATTGGACGAAGGTGTGGATTTCGTTGGAGGTAGAACCTTCCAGGTGAAATTCGAAAAAGCTATCGAGCCATCTGAAATTGCTGACGCTTTATCAAAAGAAGACGTATTCGGAAGTGCTGAAGCAAAAGTATTTGGTGATGCAAATCAGTTAAAAATTACAACGAAATACAAAGTTCAGGAGACAAGTTCTGAAGTAGATAAAGAAGTAAACGAGAAGTTATATAATGCTTTAAAACATTATTACTCTAATGATATTTCGTATGACAAGTTTGTAAATACATTCGACGGTAAGAAAATCGGGGTATTACAGGCTTCAAAAGTAAGTGCAGCGGTATCAGACGATATCAAAACCAACTCCTATTGGGCGGTATTGGGATCTATGGCAATTGTATTCGTGTACTTAATGATCTCATTCCGTAAATGGCAGTATTCATTAGGAGCGATTGCAGCGGTAGCACACGACGTTATCTTCGTATTGGGTATTTACTCATTATGTTACAAATTCATGCCATTCCACATGGAAATGGACCAGCACTTTATCGCAGCGATCCTAACGGTTATCGGTTACTCGATGAATGATACCGTAATTGTATTCGACAGGGTACGTGAATACCTTGCCGGTAATACAAAAGGACACTTTAACGATATCGTAAACAAATCGATTAATACAACCTTATCAAGAACAATCAATACATCGTTAACTTTACTATTGGTATTGTTAATCATGTTTATCTTCGGTGGTGAGTCAATCCGTGGATTTATCTTCGCGATGTTGGTTGGTATTACAGTGGGAACTTACTCTTCTTTATTTATCGCTACACCGGTTCTTTGTGATACGGTTACAAGAAAAGAAAGAGAAGAAATTGAAGTGCGTCACAACAAGACAGAAGAATAACATTTTTTCAAAATACAGAAAAGGTCCGCTAGTAGCGGACCTTTTTTTATGCGGTAATTTTTTTATATTTAAAATACGCTTTCCGCCGAAATTTCGTTATTTATGGTATGGTAGTTGCTATTTTAAAAAGCAAATACTTATATTTAACCCCTATAAAAACGAATTTGTAAAACATGATTTTTAATTTTTTGTTGCAAGCGAACCCGGTTCCGGCAGAACCAGTTGTAAATGAACCAGTAGTGGCCAATACAGCGATCGAATCCGTTAATTTTTTTCAGTTGATCATGAAAGGTGGGGTTATGGTAATCCCAATCTTTATCCTGTTTTTCCTTACGGTTTATATCATTGTGGAACGGTACCTGTATATCAAAAAACAAACAAAATTGGATAACTCGTTGATCAACGAATTAAAATACCAGTTAAATTCCGGAAATATCCAGTCGGCGGCAATGATTTGCGACAAATCAAATACAGCTTATGGAACGGTATTGCGCAATGGGGTAAACACTATTGGCCGACCAATTAACGAGATTGACCTGGCTTTGGAAAAAAGCGCCAATATCGAAATGGGATTAATGGAAAAGAAATTGGGGTATTTGGGAATCGTTGCCGGTATTGCGCCAATCTTAGGATTTATCGGAACCATTTCCGGGGTAATCAAGATTTTCTATACGATTTCGATCACCGAAAATATCAGTATCGGAAATATATCCGGTGGTTTATATGAAAAAATGATCAGTAGTGGTTTGGGGTTAATTGTAGGGGTAATTGCCTATGCAGCCTATCACTTTTTTAATATGATGATTGATCATTTTGCACTAAATATGCAGCGTCAGGGATTAGAATTTATCAATGTTATTCAACAGCCAAATACGAAATAAGCACAATGAGAATCAAAAGAAATAGACGTTTTCACGCCGAAGTAGCAACCTCTGCTTTGAGTGATATTATGTTCTTTTTATTGTTGTTTTTCCTGATTATTTCCACGTTGGCGAATCCGAATGTGATCAATCTGATGTTGCCAAAGGCCGAGGCTAAGGAAACCACCAACAAGCAATTTATCAGCCTTTCCGTTACGGAAGATAAACACTATTTTGTTGACAAACAGGAAGTGCCTTTTGACGAACTGGAAACCAAATTGCTGGAAAAACTGGGTACACAAAAAGAACAAACCATAGTAGTGCGAATCCCGTATAACCTTCAGGTACAGGATTTGGTCGATCTATTGCAGATTGGTGTTCGAAATAAACTGAAATTTGTAATCGCAACCGCGAAGAGTTAATATAAAAAGTAAAGAAAGTGGCGAGAGTCACTTTTTTTATGCCTTTACCGATCAATACTTTATGAAGCAATTTGTGTTATGGATGCTGCTTTTGGGAGGTGTATCAGGACCTAAAGCAGATTTTAAAATAGTTTTTGAAGAAGCGTTTACCAATGCCCGTTTAAAGCAATGGAATCAGGTTAATGGCAATTGGGAAGTCGATAGCAAAGAAAAGCTTGTAAAAGGCAGTAAAAATAGTGATTGGGCGATTCTGACAGCAAAGAAAGAAATGCCGGATAATTATGTATTGACCTTTTCGACTCTGGTTGAACCATCGGCTTATTTGTTTGAAGTGATGCTAAATCTGCAAAAAGAAAAATACCTCGGAATTTTATACAACCAGTTGGAAGGAAGAGTAGCAATAGAAGATCGTTCGTTTTTTGTCAATCCGGAAAAGGAGCGTGGTTATATCCGAACAACCGGACATATCGGAAAATTGCCAAAAGTAAAAATCCCGATGTCGAAACAATGGTTGGACTGGAAGATTCAGAAAACCGGGACTACTTATTTTGTCTGGATCAATAACGAAGAGATTCTAAAATTTACGGAACCAGCCGAAATGATCAAAAGCAACGGGAAGTTTGGTTTTGCCATAAATGGTTCGGCACAGCTAAAAAATGTCATTCTGTATAAGCAAAAGAAAGTGAAAGTACCGGAAGGATTCACCGGGAAGCCTTATGAACAGCCGTTTTTCCTGTTTTCAGAATAAAAAAAGCCCGTTGTAGTACAACGGGCTTTTTTAATGGGGATGTTAATTTTTATTTGCAATCATTATATTCGTTAACAATATTAATGAGATTTTCTGAGTTTTTCAAATCAAACGCTCCTTTTTTTATCTCAGATGCTAAATTTTTACATCCGGATAGGTATTCTGCCAGTTGAATCGACAGTTTGTCGTTGTTTCTTTTGTCGACCATCTGTCCTTCCGATTTCGATTTTAATTTGATCACAAAGCGATCGTCTTCTACCGGATCAACCAAAACCGAATTGTCTTTGCTGGTATAGATAACCCGATAAAAATAGGCATTGTTAAAGCCCAGCGACATCGCATTGGATAGTTTTTTCATCGCATCGCCTTTTACTTTCATACCCTCGAAAGCCGTTTCGGTTCCGTCGCTGTTTTTAACGTAGAATTTGATATTGTCTTTTGCCTGTAACGTTATCGTGCGTTCTCTTCCTTTTTCGTTTTTGTATTTGATCGAAACATTTTTACCGTAATTATCGATCGCGTCCACAACCTGAGTATCTCCGGTCTGATTAATATCCAGTTTCTCAAATTGCGCCGTGATAATTCCGTCATAACGCACGCCTTTTTCGTCAAAGGCATATCCGTTTACATTATAAATATTACGGCTGCGTTCTTTGGCTAATTTGATCTTTTCTTTTAATAAATTCTGGTTATAACTTTTAGCCTGGCGTCCCAGCGTAATATCGCGGTAAACCAGTTCGCCGACTAACTCTTTTACAAACGAACTGTTATCCGGTCCGGCAAAACGTTTTTCGGCATTGTAGCTAAACTTACTGTCGTTAAACAGCGTTACTTCCACCTCGTTATTCATATTGCCCGTAGCGCGTGCTGTAGCGACCTGAATATTGTCCAGATCGTAAATGCTAACGGTGTTATTATTGCCAAAAGCAGTATAATTGGACGACATGGCCTTTCCTACGATATTCGTTCCGGCCGTTCCGCCAAACATAATCGTTCCGTCCATTTTGACAAAAGGACGGTAGCGGGCTATTTTTTCTTCCTTGTCTTTTTTGGAAGCGACAACCTCCATTTTGGTTTTTAAGGTTTTGTCGCCAATACTTTCCCGTTCGGTATTGAAAAAGGTTTCGATTTTAGCGGCATTAAATCCGTTTTTATCAAACAATCCGTATTTGGCAGATATAAGATGTAGCATAATCCGCGTTGGACTTAATGAGTTGATCAATACTTCATACGGGATTTCCGTTTTTTTGGCTTCGTCGGCCGAGGTTAGTAATAACCATTGATTCAATATGGTTTTACCTTCGGACATGCCTTTGTATTCTACGGTAAACTGTTTGTTTCCGGACAGGTCAAATAGTTGATATTGATCGCGAACCGGTTCTTTAAAGATCGCTACTTCTTTTTCGTCTATCAATACCCGATCTTTTTTGGTTGTGATCTTTTGGGAGAATGAAAGAAATGGAAGTAATAGGAGAATAAGTGTAATTTTTTTCATGCAAATTTTTAATTATATGTTATTTTGTTGGTTGGTCGTTAAATATACTATAAATAATGTAATATATTGTGTTTTGCATGTTATGATAAAAAAAAGAGCCTGTTATACATAACAGGCTCTTTATATAAAAGATAAAATACGTTTATACCGCATTGACAATAGCAGCAAAATCATCCGCTTTTAAAGCCGCACCGCCAATTAGTCCACCGTCTACATCGGGTTTCGAAAAGATTTCTTTGGCATTATCCGGTTTTACGCTGCCACCATATAAAATGGAAACGTTTTCGGCTACTTCGCGACCGTATTTGTCTTCTACCGTCTGACGAATAAATTGGTGCATTTCCTGCGCCTGATCCGGAGTGGCGGTTTCGCCGGTTCCGATCGCCCAAACAGGTTCGTAAGCCAATACGATGTTTTCCCAGGCCTGCGCATTCAAATGGAATAATCCGTCTTTTAACTGATTTTCCACGATGTTAAAATGTTGTTGATTCTGACGGTCTTTTAACTCCTCACCAAAACAGAAAATCACGCGTAGTTCGTGTTTTAAAGCCGTATCAACTTTATTAGCCAGTAAAGCATCCGTTTCATGAAAATAAGAACGTCTTTCGGAATGTCCCAGAATTACGATATCCACACCGATATTTTTTAACATATCAGCCGAAATCTCGCCGGTGAAGGCACCGCTTTCAGCCTGGTGCATGTTTTGTGCCGCCACACCGATATTGGTAAATTCCAAATGTTGTACCGCAGAAGACAGATTTACAAACGTAGGCGCTACGATAATTTCCACCTCTTTATCGGAAGGCAATTTTTCGATCAGATCGTTTAATAAATCCTCGGTTTCATGTGCATTTTTATGCATTTTCCAGTTTCCTGCAACAATACTGTGTCTCATTATTTTAAAGTTTTTAAAGTCGTAATCAGGTTTTCGTCGTCGGCTTCAATAGCTTTGAACAACGCAATTTTTCCTTTTTTGTCCACTACCATATAACGTGGAATCCAGTCCAGTTTAATCGATTTTCCGAAAGCACCTTTCATACCGTCGGTCAATAGGTAATGCTCGCCGTTTACATTGTATTTTTCAATTCCTTTTTTCCAGGCTTCCGGTGTTTTATCGGCCGAAATAAACAAATATACGACATTGGTAAACTCTTTTTGCAGGTTGACCACTTTTGGCATTCCTTTGATACAATCCGGACACCAGGATGCCCAAACATCGATCACAACGGTTTTGCCTTTGTATTTTTTTAGCACGTCTTTAAATGTAATTTCCTGACCTTCCAGGCTTACCATTTTATAGTCCAGACTCTCTTTTGAGAATTCTTTTGGGGTTTGTGCATTTGTACAGGCGATCGATAAAACCAACATCAATGCCATAGCCACTATGTTTTTCATAAAAAGTTTTTTTAGTTTATTACGGATATAAAAATATAAAATCTTCTGTGAAGAAAATGTTATTGTAATTTGATTTTCGGATCCAGATACGCATAAATCAGATCCACCAATATATTGATCACTACAAAAGTAGTCGCGATCACCAAAACAGCGCCCATAATTACCGGAAGATCAAGGGTATTTAAGGCATCTACGATTTCTTTACCGAGTCCGTTCCAGCCAAAAATATATTCCACAAAAACAGCACCGGCCAACATCGAGGCAAACCAACCGGAAACGGCCGTTACAACCGGATTTAAGGCGTTTTTCAGGGCGTGACGTTTAATCACCTGTAATTCGCTTAAACCTTTGGCTCTGGCGGTTCGGATATAATCCTGACTCATCACTTCCAGTAATGAATTTCGCATTAATTGAATAACAACCCCTAACGGTCGGATTCCGAGTACGACAGCCGGAAGAATAATATTTTTCCATTGAATATAGGTTCCGTTTCCAAAATCGTCCACTTCATATAGGCTACCGGTCATATTCAGATGCGTATAACGGTGTAACAGGAATCCGAAAAACCAGGCAAACAGGATCGCGCTAAAAAACGAAGGTACACTCATTCCAAGCGTACTCACCAAAGCGATTAACCGGTCGAGCCAGCTGTCTTTATAAACCGCCGAAACAATTCCGAGTACGATTCCGATCATGATGGCGATTACAATGGCAAAAAAGGCCAAAATGACCGTATTCGGTAAGGTGTCGCCAATAACCTGAGTGACTTTTTTTCCGCTTTTCTGAAAGCTTTCCCGTAAATAGGGCGTTTTTAATACGACTTCGGAATTTCCAACCGAAAATAACGGTAAGGCGTTGTATTTTCCTTCAGAAAGAAAGGTATAATCATCGCTGTTTTTGCTGTGGAAGGAAATCGGAGAAAGATCATTCAGGTAATACAAATACTGCGTTGCTATAGGCTTGTCGAAACCGTATTTCTTTTTAACCAACGCCAACTGTTCCGAATTTTCATTCTGATCGAGCATCATTCGCGCCGGATCGCCGGGAAGGACATTAAATAAAAAGAAAATCACTGTTATCACTCCGAAAAGTGTTAACAGTGCATATCCGGTTTTATGAAGCAGGTAACGAAACATCCGATATAGGGACTTATTTTAATACAACATCGTCGATATCGTTCCAGTGTGCTTTCTGAACAATCGTTCCTTTTTCTAATACTACGATACTAGGATTGGCTCTTTCGATGGTTTTTAAAGTTGTTCCGTCACAGAAATAATAATCGAAAGTCAGTTTGTTATCCGCTTTTACTTTTTGAATTACTTCTTCGTTAGAAGCCGTCATTCCAATTACTTTATAGCCTTTGGCGGTTGCTTTTTTATAGAATTCCTCGGCTTTTTGTAAGCCTTTGGTGTTCGCTTTATTCAGATCGTATGAAACCAGTATGATTAATTTTGGTTCGTTAAGCATGGCTTCCGTATAACTTTCCCCGTCTTTTTCGATGGAAAAATCGTGGATAGGCGGTTCGTATCCTTTTGAAATTAATTTATCGTCACGACGAACAAACTCAGCACCTTCCGGTAGGTTCATCAATTGTTTTTCGTTGAAATTCTGTTCTTGTCCGTTTACTTTATACACAAAATTCATTTCATATACCGAACGCGGTGCGCCATCGGGAATTTCCATTCCCTTCTGAATGTTGGTTCCGACTTTATAAGCTCTGAAATCTTTTAACGGTAAATGATTCAATACATAATAGCCCATAAAAAGACATAGCGAATAACTTACGAAAACGGTAAGTGCGTTTACAGTACTGTTAAATAACGGCTGAATCAGTTTTTGATTAAAGAATAAAATCAGGATAAAAAACAATAATACGACGTCTTTCGTGAAGGATTCCCACGGTGTGAGTTTTAGCGCGTCACCAAAACAACCACAATCGGTTACTTTGTTGAAATAAGCCGAATAGAAGGTAAGGAACGTAAAGAAAACGATCATTAGTAGTAAACTCCACATGGTGAATTTTGGTTTAAACCCAATCAGGAGTGCGACTCCCAAAACCACTTCGAATACCACTACAAAAACGGCAATAATCAGCGCGTAGGGAATCAAAAAGGGAAGGTTTAAAACATTTTCGGCGAAATATTCTTCCAGTTTAAACGAAAAACCCATCGGGTCATTCAATTTGATCAAACCAGATATAATGAACAGTACGCCAACAAACAGACGTGAAAAGTGAACTAAAAATTTCTTCATAACGGTAATTTCTTTTTTCGTTTTTGTAAATATAAGTAAGAACCCAAGGAATTGGTTGTTAATATTTCCTAATTAACAGGCTATACGGCTTTTCCCAAATGTATCAGGGCAAAAACGGCATAGTTGAGCATATCCTGATAATTGGCGTCGATTCCTTCGGATACCAGGGTTTTTCCTTTGTTGTCTTCGATTTGCTTTACGCGTAATAATTTCTGTAAAATCAGATCGGTTAGGGAGCTTACGCGCAAGTCGCGCCAGGCTTCTCCGTAGTCGTGATTTTTGGCTTCCATCAGGTCTTTGCAGACTTTTACTTTTTCGTCGTATAAAGCCACAGCTTTCTCCACATCAAGATCGGGCTGATCGGCAACACCAAGATCCAACTGAATCAGTGCCATAATGGAATAATTAATGATACCAATAAATTCACCGGTTTCATCTTCGTCGATTTTACGGACCTCATTTTCCTGTAGGCTGCGAATGCGTTGTGCTTTGATAAAAATTTGGTCGGTTAGCGACGGCAAACGCAAAATGCGCCAGGCACTTCCGTAGTCTTTCATTTTATTGCTATAGAGGTTGCGGCAAATAGAAATAACCTTGTCAAATTCCTGTGAGGTATTGCTCATTTTCTATGTATCTTTGTGTGATAATTTTTTCAAAAGTAAGGATTTTTCCGGATAAAAAGAGAAAGACCAGTCTACCCCGGGATTTCTTCCGGATTTCAAAAGTGAATCAGATGACAATCAATTGCAAAGGCCGACTGGTTAGTTTGGATACGCCACAATGTATGGGGATTTTAAATGTAACCCCGGATTCGTTTTACGATGGCGGAAAATATAAAAGCGACACGGCTTTTCTACAGCAAACCGAAAAAATGCTGACCGAAGGCGCAACTTTTATCGACATCGGAGCCTATTCGTCCCGACCGAATGCGGCATTTGTAACGGAAGAAGAGGAAGTAAGTCGTATTGTTCCGGTGATTCGTCTTATCGCCGATCGGTTTCCCGAAGCATTTTTGTCGGTGGATACCTTTCGTGCAAAAGTAGCGGCCGAAGCGATAGGCGCCGGAGCGGCACTGATTAACGATATCGCTGCCGGATTACTCGACCCGGAAATGCTTCCGACAGTTGGCGCCTTGCGAGTACCTTATATTATGATGCACATGCGGGGCACGCCGCAAACCATGAATACGCTTACCGATTATACGGATATTGTAAAAGAAATGCTTTTTTATTTTTCGGAGCGTATCCGGGAAGCACGACGTTATGGAATTCATGATATTATAGTCGATCCGGGCTTTGGTTTTGCGAAAACTACAGCACAAAACTACGAAGTGTTGCAAAAACTGGAATTATTCCAAAATTTAGAAGTACCTTTATTATCGGCTGTTTCCCGGAAATCGATGATTTATAAAGTATTGGAAAACACCGCCGGTGAAGCCTTAAACGGAACAACCGTATTGAATACGATTTCGTTGTTAAAAGGCGCCCGATTGCTTCGGGTACACGACGTAAAGGAAGCGATGGAATGCATTCGTCTCGTACAAAAAACACAAGGATTATGATCAGATACAGTATTATTTTAGCAGCTTTTTTGCTGTTCGGTTGTGGAAAAGACAAGCAGATTTTATTGCCGAAATCGGGTAGGACCATTGTAAAAGAGGTAGCCGATATTTCGCCGATTTATATGTTGTTTCAGGTTAACGGAAACGATACGCTGCTTGAAGTGGATAAGCAAACGATTATTTCCACGACCAATTGGGTTTTTAATATCGACAAACGATTTCCGTTAAAAAAGATTATGCCTGAAGTGATCAAACTTCAAAACCGCAAGGGAAGTCATAAAGGGGAAGCACAGGTTGAGAATTATTATTCCTATGCGGATAGTATCGGTAAAAACATGGCTTTTATTCCGTTTACGGATGTGGTATATACGTTAGGAACGCAAAAAGATTTTGCCGAGGACGGAAAAGCATCGTTGGTTTTAAAGTTTGATAAGCAGAACCAACTTACGGTTAACGGTATTGCTGTAAAACCGGAAGAATTTCATCGTACCGTAGAAAAAATGTATACCAAACCAACCGTTTTATTTTTGCATTTCGACAAAGAGCTGTCGTATGATAATTATATTGCGGATAAGATATTGTTGTCGTGGTGGAAACAACCCAATGTAACCATTTCGAACAAGGAATATATTTATTGATGGTGATACGGTTCGTTTCTCAGAATCGTAAAACCGCGGTATAACTGCTCAATAAAAAACAAACGCACCATTTGATGGGAAAAGGTCATCAGGGATAACGAAATTTTTCCCTGTGCTTTTTTGTATACGGCTTCCGAAAAACCATAGGGTCCGCCAATAACAAATACCAGCGTTTTAACACCGGAATTCATCTTTTTCTGTAATTCTTCTGAAAAACCAACACTGGAAAAGGATTTTCCGTTTTCGTCCAATAAAATCAATTGGTCGGTTGCTGATAGTTTGGACAGGATGAGTTCGCCTTCTTTTTCTTTCTGCTGACTTTCGGACAGGTTTTTGACGTTTTTGATGTCCGGAATGATTTCCAGATCAAATTTGATATAAAACGACAAACGTTTGGTATAATCGTCGATTAAAGTCTGCAAAGCCTTGTTGTCGGTTTTACCGATGGCCAGAAGTTTGATATTCATGGAAGGGGAATTTGCTGCAAAAATAAGCCGTAAACCTGAAAAAGGCTATTTTTCGATCAATCTTTTCACGCGTAAGATCAGTTCTTTCGGATTAAAAGGCTTGGCAATAAAGTCATCGGCTCCCAATTTAAAACCATTGGTCACCGTATTTTCTTCTTCACCCAAAGCCGAAAGAATAATCACCGGCGTATTTTTATAGTTTTCTTTTACGAAATTGGTGATCTCCAAACCGGATTTAAAAGGCAGCATGACATCCGTAATAACCAAATCCGGATTCACTTCCGGAATTTTTTCAATGGCTTCGGAACCATCTCTGGCGATCGTTAACGCGTACCCTTCTTTTTTTAAAATAAATTCAAGAATGTTCATGGTAAGGTTATCGTCTTCAACAATAAGAATTTTCTTTCCGTCGCTCATGGTAATCGGTTAAAAATAATTTTTTGTTTACTTTTTACAAAAATAAGGTTAATTCGTGTGAATACTGTATTACTGGTGTTAATTAACATAGTAAAACAGGGCTAAAATCGATAATGTAAGCTAAAGTTAAGTTCGGTTTCGTTCTGTTTTAAACCCGGTAGGTATTCCTGATTGTTATAATTAACCTGAATACCGGCCAGATAATTTTTCCACAATACGCGGTAGTAACCGGCACCAATACGGTAGGAATTCATCGCGATTCGCTGTTCCAACTGACCTAATACCGATCGTTCGTCCGGCGAAGTTCCATAACCCATTATCACAGTTGCATAATCAAAACGGGAATCGAAATAATAACGGGACGTTAGCGTAAAAGCAGGATATACCTTACTATTCTGATTTTGCAGGAACGTACGTAGGTTAAGCCAGTAGGAACCAATATATTTTCCGACACCGGCCACAACAGCCGTAAGGTTTTCGTCTACGGTTTTGGTATAACGCCCACCTAAATCAGCTTCCCAACCGTCGTTAAAATTGTAATAAAAGGAATAACCCACACGCCATTTCGGGAAAACCAAGTCGTCGCTATAAGCCGCTCCGACATACGAATAGGCTTTTTTTCCGGTAAAGAAATAGGATTCGGCTTCATACTGAAGTCCGCTGGCAATCGATGTTTTAAAAGACAAACGGTTGGCATAATTCACACGTGCGATCAACGAACCCCATTTGCGTTCGCGAATATATTGTGCGCTTCCCAGATTCCACGGGCCTACACCATTCCTGTCGAAAAACGTAATACTGTAGTTGAGACCCACGCGGTCGTTGTTGTTTTTTTTGTCCAACAGGAACAAACGCTGTTTGATATCGGTATCATTCGGGAACTGTTTGTCCATTGTTTTTAGATAATCGTAGGCTTTATCGTCTTCCTTTTGCAATTCGTAAATCGCAAGTTTTCTAAAATGAAAAGCCTTGTTTTCCGGATACAAAGCAAGCGCCTGATCGGTTACATTGGTCGCTTCCGGATAATTTTTAGCATTAACTTCCAATTGCGACCAATAGGTATAGGCATCCTCGTATTTCGGATTCTTTTCAACCACTCTTTTATAATAATAGCGCGCGCTGTCGATACTTTCCGAAAGTTGGTAAGCGCGACCTAAAAACAATTGAAAATCGAGATAATCCGGAGCGGCTTTTATTCCGACATGCGCTTTTTTGATCGCTTCCGGATAATTTTTCCGAACATTAATGTCTTTGATCACCTCGGTTAGAAGACTGTCGGTATTGATTTTTTGACCTAGCATACCGTTTGAGGCCAATACTACTATAGCAAAAAGGAATATTTTGGTATAATTATGCTGTTTCATTTTCTTTTTTATTTTGGCTGTTAAAACCCAATCGGGGCATGTCTCCCCATTTTTGTTCTTTCTGTCTGAAAAATTGCCAGTATCCTTTTAGAGAGGCATATATATTCACCGGATGGTACGCAAATGGCTCAATAAACGCCATTCCGGTCAGGATCAGTATTTCTTTCAGATTGGCATAATTGCGATACAAAATCTCGTCCAGAAATATCGAAACCAACGTTAAGATCAGGTAGAATAAATATACGAATAAAGAAACGTAAAATAGAAAAACATAATCAATATCCAGTATATAAAAACCGATCAGTAATGAGAAAACACCTAGTAATTCGAGAATCGGAACCATAAATTCGAACGAAAAGAAATAGGGCAGGATCAAAAAGGCGGTCTTTCCGTATTTCGGATTAAAAAACATCGTTCGGTGGATATATAAGGTCTGTACGAGTCCTCTGGCCCAACGGCTTCGTTGTCGGATTAAAACTTGCGCATTGGCCGGAACTTCGGTCCAGCATAGCGATTCCGGAATATATTTGATCAAAAATTTCTGCTTGGTGTCGTACATATGCTTCCGCATCCGGGTAATTAGCTCCATGTCTTCGCCTAGCGATTTGTGCCAGTAACCGCCGGCTGCAATGGCGACTTCCTTATCGAACATTCCCAATCCGCCGGAAACCAGTAACAGTCCGTTAATCTGACTCCAGGCCATTCGTCCGAAAAGAAACGCCCGTACATATTCCAGTTCCTGAAAACGCGCATACCAATTGGTTGGAAAGTGGACTTTTACGAGAAAACCATCCTTTACCTCACAGGAATTGGATATCCGGATTCCGGCTCCGGTGGCAATTACCTTCCGCTTGCTTTCCATAAACGGCTTGGCCAGCTTGATAATCGTATCTTTCTTTAAAATGCAATCCACATCCGTACAAAGGAACAGCGGATGCTTGGCAGAATTGATTCCGGCATTGGAAGCATCGGCCTTACTCTTCCCATTTTCTTTATCAACCACCAATAATTTGGCATAAATAGGGTTGGTTGATTTATAATGTCCGCGTACTTTTCGCGTTTTGATCTTTTCTTTGTAATAGAAATCCACCTGAACCAGCTGGAATTCCCGGATTAGTTTTTCGAGCGTATCGTCCACACTACCGTCATTTACGATGATCACTTCAAAATTCGGATACGTAAGCGAAAGCAGGGATTTTACGTTGGAAACAATAGTCGCCCCCTCGTTATAAGCCGGAGCGATTACCGAAACCCCGATCATATTATTAGACTTTACCAATAAATCATCGTGGATAAAATACTTGGCATTCAGGTGTTTTTTGATCGCCAGATACGAAAGCACGGCGAGAAACAGATAGAATAAAATATAACTGGAAGAGAAAATCGCTACAAATGTCTCGTAGAACCTTTCGAAAGCCTCCAAATAGTATCTCGAAATCATAAGTAAGGATTTTTAACGTGTTTTTTAATTTTAATAATTTCGAAATCTTCTTTGAAATTGGATTTCAGATAGGAAGAATCGAGGGTGTCGAGCGTTCGTACCGCTTCGAGTTTGGTCGCCGGATTAACGGATCGGTGTAAATAATCGTCGATAAAGACAATGGATTGCTGATTTCCGATAACGGCCAGTGTTTGCAAAATAGCGATTTTATTTTCAATTTCCTCAGACGCGAACATATCGATTAACAACGGTTCGGCTTCAAAAAGAAAGAGATCCTGTAAGGCAATGATCACCTCTTTTCGAATCATTTTATTATCCGATTGTAACAGCGATAATAAAGTGTCTTTTTCGACCGTATAATTGTAATACACCATAAAGCGGATTCCAAGTTTTACGATCGACGGGTTTTGCGCGGTGATCCAATCCTTGATGTTTTTTGGAATCGGAAATTTTTTATGGTACAGTAAGTCCATTACTTTTAATTCGTCGATAAGTGAAATCTCATACGGATAATCACTTAAAAAATCCAGTTTTTTCGAGGTTAACGATATAAACGCGATAAAAGCATTGGAACGCAGAATCCTGTTTTTATGATTCATGTATTTTTTGACCAGACTTTCGCCTTCTTCGTATTCGAGTACCTGGAAATGGTAAATCCCTTTGCATTTAATATACCAACGACGACTGTTGATCAACTTTTCGCTAAAATTAGGTAGTCCGAAACTCTTGTAGATATCCAGGATAGGCGCAGTAACTTCTCCTTTAATGTTTTGTTTTAGCTCGATAATACAGCTGGTAACCATACTCTTACACCACATACTGCCATACGGAATCTGTTTTTTAAAATCACGGATACGATTTTGGTAATCTTCGGCATCGGTAAAAAGTAATTCGGTAAGGAAGGCGGTAATTTTCTGGCGTACCGTCAAACGGTATTGTTTGCTGTATTCATACACGATACGATCGCTTATTGTGACAAGAATGACCACGATAAGGAAAATAACCAAAAAAGGTACGATAAAGTTAATTAAATAGTACTTAAATACTTCCAAACGAATGATTTAGGATGAGCGGCAAAGGTAGTAAATTTTACGAGGTCTTGACGTTAAATTTTTCTAAAACCAAGGCGAAATGTGATTTAAGTTGCTGATTTTTAGTAGTGTTATGACTTTTTTTATCTGGTCAGAAATTTCTGAAAATGATATAATAAGTTTCGTTTTTTAGCTAAAGCTGCTTTAAACGCCATCTTTCTACACCTGACAGGTTTTTAAAACCCGTCAGGTATATAGTTCTCCAAACTATTTAATTTATCAAGTAGCTTTTCGAGTAAAGCCACTTTTTCTTTTTCGGAGGTGACCAATTGCTTTTCAGTTTCCAATAAACGTTCATAAAGCTTTTTGTTTTCATCGAGCGCTTCTAACCATTTTTCAACAGGATTGATATTAAACGTTGGATAATTATTGTACAGTGAATTACCAGTAGCTGTATCACTATTGTTTACGGTATTGGAAATAATAGTGATGGCCGATTCTTCGTCAAAACTTTCGAGAGCGTTAATCGGAATCTTTAAAATTTCGGAAAGCCTTTGTAGTATTTCTTTCTCTATGGTTTCTTTTTGTTCCAAAAGTGATATTTTTTGCTGATTCCAATCCTCGCCCATTTCAAATGCCAAGACTTCTTGCTTTATTTCAAGCATTTCACGAAAGCGTTTGAGATTACGTCCCTGATGAATTTTATTCTCTTTGTCTTTTGTCGTAGTAGTCATGGCATATAAGTTTAGAGTTTAGAGCGTGAATTAAAGATACACCCAAATAATGACGTATTAGAATTATCGGAGCGAATGACCTAGAGATGGGGTTTGTTGTCTTGCTACTTGCTACACCTGACAGGTTTTCAAAACCTGTCAGGTGTAATAACTGTTTTATTTCTCAGGAACCAAAGGTTCTGCATATTGATAATATTTGAAACCATCCCATGTAAAATCGGTAGCATCGGTTCCGATATCCCAGGCAAAAATATCTTCCTGATAGGTTTGTACGCTTGTGATCATAAAACAACTACCATCGGGATAATACTCAAAATCATAAATATTGACGTTGTCTTTGTAGTAACTTTTATCGGTAAGGACACAGGTTAATACGCCCTCTTTCGGTTCGTATTTTTTATAACAAATGATATTGGCATTCGCATCTGTAACCGTAATCCTTTTGTCGGTTAGGATATGGTCGGTATATGTTAAATCTTCAGTGACCTGATAGGCGTTTTGTGTATAAATAAAAGTAATGGATGCCGTTCCGTTTTGTTCGTTTACAAGACGATCGATGTCCGCTTCTGAATAGGCATAAAAGGCAATGTTTGACAATTCGTCATTGATATAGGTTTTTTTGTGGATAATAGTGTTGTTTTCGGAATAGGTTTCAAAAAGATAGTCCGGAAGGTAATCGGATTTCGTTTTCTCGATCGTTATTTTGGTTCCGTTTGCGTTGGTATAGTGGTGAATGTCTTCCATAATTGCGATTTGGATTATGCTTTGAATAGCTTTTTCGATTCAAAAACTATTCCGGAATTTCTAAAAATACGGATTTCAAAAACGTACTTAAAAATTTGAATCTACTACACCTGACAGGTTTTTAAAACGGAGGTATGAAGAGGTATTTAAAATCCTACTTAAACCCTTCAAAAACACCTAATCCAAACAGCGCAAAGTCGTATTTTACAGGATCATTCGGATCCATAAGGCGTAGCTTTTTATCTAATTCGGCCAGTGCTTTTCCGTCGTTTTGTTTACGGGTTAAAAGTCCGAGTTTGCGGGCGACATTTCCGGAATGTACATCCAGTGGACAGGATAAGGCGGCTGGTGAAATCGATTTCCAGATTCCCAAATCCACGCCTTTGTTATCCTTTCGGGCCATCCAACGCAGAAACATATTGATCCGCTTGGCAGCCGAACCATTTGCCGGATCGGAAACATGTTTTTGCGTTCGATTTTGGTGTTCAATTTCAAAAAAGACACGTTTAAATTCCGTAATACCGGCTTGCATCGAATCCGGTTGCTGATGTTGTGCGAACACGGCTTCGAGTCCGTTATGATTGTGGTAGATGTTTTGCAGGCTTTTGATAAAAAATACCATATCGGTACCATTAAACGTCCGGTGTACAAAACTTTCCATCCGTTCCAACTGATCGTCGGTATGCGACATTACAAAATCGTAAGGCGAATTGCCCATAAGCTCCATCATCCGCTGTGCGTTTTTGATAATCATCTTACGGTTTCCCCATGCAATCGTCGCACTTAGAAAACCGGCAATTTCAATATCTTCTTTTTGCGAATACAAATGTGGGATCTGTATTGGATCGGATTCGATAAAATCGGGATGGTTGTATAATTCAACCTTTTCGTTTAAAAACGATTGCAATTCGTCGAGTGCCAGTTCCGGATGTGTGGTTTTCATTATATGGATTGTCTACTAATTTGTCCGTCGACCATAACCAACTTACGATCGGCCATATTGGCCAATTCTTCGTTATGGGTTACGATGACAAATGTTTGTCCGAATTCGTCCCGTAATTTAAAAAACAACTGGTGCAGGTTTTCAGCCGAATGCGTATCCAGATTCCCGGACGGTTCATCGGCAAAAATCACAGCAGGTTTGTTGATCAGTGAACGGGCTACGGCTACACGTTGTTGTTCACCACCGGAAAGTTCACCCGGTTTGTGATGCATACGATGATATAAACCCAGATAATTCAATAATTTGATGGCTTCGTCTTCGACTTCCTTTTTCTCCTTACCGGCGATAAAAGCGGGAATACAAACATTTTCAAGTGCCGTAAACTCCGGTAAAAGCTGGTGGAACTGGAAAATAAAACCCAGTTGCTGGTTTCGGAATTTGGACAACGCTTTATCATTCATTTTTAGGATGTCCTCATTGTTGATGAGCAATGAAGTGCCATTTTCCACTGTTGGTTTATCCAGCGTACCCAGAATTTGCAATAGCGTCGTTTTTCCGGCTCCGGAGGCACCCACAATCGAAACGATTTCGCCCTTTTGGATATGCAGATCAACTCCTTTCAACACATGAAGTTTGTCGTAAAATTTATGAATATTCTTAGCCTGTATCATTTTAGTGAATTTCTACAAAGAAACGAAGATTTTGAGTAAAATGAAATCCGTAGCCGATATAATTCCGTATAGATATAAAGTTTCGTTAACAACAAAATATCTCCTTTCGGATTTGATTAATTTTGATAAAAACTAAAGCTATGAAAAGTATTTTTGTATTACTCATTTCACTTGGCGCGCTATCGTGTCAGTCCAGTGATAAAAAAATAAGTGCTGAAAAAAACAAAGCGATAAATACAATGAACGAACAAAAAGGATTGCAAGTGGCCACTGTGGCCGGAGGTTGCTTTTGGTGTACGGAAGCCCTGTTTTTGGAATTAAAAGGTGTTAAAAAAGTAGTATCCGGTTATACGGGCGGAACGGTTAAAAATCCAACGTATAAAGAGGTGTGTACCGGAACGACCGGTCATGCGGAAGCAATTGAGATCACGTTTGATCCGGGGCAGATTTCCTATGAGGATATTTTAGAAGTCTTTTTTGCGACACACGACCCGACGACTTTAAACCGTCAGGGTGCCGATGTGGGAACACAATATCGCAGCGAAATCTTTTATCATGATGAAGCGCAGAAAAAAGCAGCTGAAAATTTTATCAAACTTCTAAATGATCAAAATATTTATGGTAAAAATGTGGTGACAAAAGTAAGCCAGGCGGTAACTTTTTATCCGGCCGAAGATTACCATCAGGATTATTACAATCAGAATAAATCACAACCGTATTGTATGGCGGTGATCAATCCAAAACTAGACAAGCTGCGTAAAAACTATAAGTCGATGCTCAAATAATTTTGGCACTGATTTTGCGTTATATAGTCTTAAAAAAGTAGTAAAATGACTGAAATTCAGGTAAAAGCAGCCGCGGCAGACAAACAGCGGAAATTGATGTTGAGCATACTCTTCGACCTGATCGGGTGTATGACCTACTTGCTTCCGTTTTTAGGGGAGTTTCTGGACATTGCCTGGGCTCCGATAGCCGGTTTTATTCTGGCGCGGATGTATAAAGGTACGATCGGTACGGTAGGTGGTATTTTTGCCTTTGTGGAAGAGTTAATGCCGGGACTGGATTTTATTCCAACGTTTACCCTGACTTGGATTTATACGTATGTCATCAGAAAGCAGGAATAGCGAAAAAGAACATAGAGAAAAGAGGCTGTGATAAGCCTCTTTTTTTATTGTCTATCTATTACACCTGACAGGTTTTAAAAACCTGTCAGGTGTAGCGATTATCAGATGATATGCTTATTCTTTCTTTTTAAAAAGAAATCCCAATCCCATATGGCGAAGCATTTTTTTTACGAAATTCCAGAAAAAAGTAAATTGTCCGAAAATGGTTCCGATAATCACCAAAAGTACTTTATACACCGGAAGGATGATCACAATTCGCAAGGGCCAATAGAGCCACGGCGTAAGGTTGTCTTTGGTGATGCCAAGCCATTCCACTAGCGGTTTCGACAGGTAAGAAGCTGTTGATCCGGTTATGGCAAATACGGTAAAAATGATGACTAACTGGAAGTTGGAAGAAACGCCCCAACGTCGTTTTAATTTTTCCATTGCTTTTGAAATAGGCTCAAAAATACAATTTTTATGGTCGCGGCGCAAAGCCTCCGAGGCGAATATTGTTTTTTAATTGGAAATAGACTAAATAATTATAGAGTAAATAGTTCACTTCATAACCATAATCGGTGCCACTGTTATAATCGATGGTCATGGTAAATAAATTTTCTTGTCCCGGCTTTAAACCAGTAACGTGGGTATTCCATCCGGTTACCCACTGAATATTCCGGCTTTCGAGATAATTCTGATCGTAAAAACCTCTTGGTTTAGCTCTGGCGATTAACCAGGAATTGAAACCAGGATCGATAATGATAATCTCGTATTGTAGTTCGTCATTAGCGATACGAATGGTGTCATTTGTTGTAGCTGTCGGATCAATTTCAGCCCGATCGGCTGCAGTAACGGGTCTGGGCGTATTACAGCTCCAGAGAACAATCAGGAAAAACAAAATTCCGGGGTAAAGCAGCTTTTTCATAGGATTGTTTTCCTATAAAAATACTAAAAATGCGTAGGATAACCACTGTTTTTAACAAAAAAAGCCGGGCGATTACCCGGCTTTCTATAAAATGATATGGTTTTTATCTTCCGAAAAGTTTTCCAAAAATCCCGCCAATTCCGCCTTTTTTAGATACGGCTGCCATGGCATCGCTCATGTCTACTTTTCCGTCGTTGTTCTGATCCAGACCAAATTGACCGCCATATTTGGAAATCGCATCCATAAGTCCGGAGCTACCGTTTCCACCGGAAATAGCACTCACAATGTCGGAAATATCAAAGCCTTTTTGGTTCGGGTCTTTTGCTTTGTTGATCAACGATCCTAGTACATTTGGAATCAAACTGCCGGCCACACCCGATGCGGTTTCCGTGCTTAATCCGAATTTTTGTCCCAGATCACCGGTGAGTTGCTTGGATAATTGTTGTACGACCGGATTGGAACCCGATACGGCATTATTACCCTGAAACAGCCCGGCCAATTGCTCCATATTTCCTTCAGAAGCTATTTTTTGAAGCCCGGTAAAGATGGAACTTCCGGCTTGTTGCATAACGTCCTGGTTTAATTCGTTCGGGATGGCCTCGTTTTTAACAATGGCATCACCGCTGTATTGCTGCACTAATTGCGTTAATTGTTCGAGCATAGCGTTTGATTTAGAGTTGCTTATCAAATGTACGCAAAAAAACAATTGCTCGTATTAAGCATCATTTTTTAATAAACTGATAATCTGTTCGGCCAGTTCGATTCCGATGCGCTCCTGTGCTTCCAGTGTGGCTGCTCCAATATGCGGCGTTAGTGAAATCTTCGGATTCATCAATACCTGAATAGCCGGTGTGGGTTCTTCTTCAAAAACATCAAGTCCTGCAAAGAGTACTTTTTCGTCTTCCAAAGCATCAATCAGTGCCACTTCGTCGATCACACCGCCACGGGCGCAATTGATAATGCCGACATCCTGTTTCATCAGATCAAATTCGGCTTTCCCGATAATGTAACCGTCCTGAGCCGGAACGTGTAAACTGATAAAATCCGAATGACGTAAAACATCTTCCATCGGTTCCGTTTCGATATCGACATTGATAAACTGACCATTGTAGAAATCGACTTTAATGGTCGCTTCTTCCACATAGGTATCGGTTGCGATTACTTTCATTCCCAATCCCAAGGCCATTCGGGCCACTTCACGTCCAATACGTCCGAAACCGATAATTCCGATCGTTTTACCGCGTAATTCGATTCCGTTGGCATAGGCTTTTTTCAGGCTGTTAAACTGCGTATCGCCATCCAAAGGCATATTCCGATTGGCATCGTGTAAAAACCGTGCTCCGGAAAACAGGTGGGCAAAAACAAGTTCGGCCACCGATTCGGAAGAGGCGGCTGGTGTATTGATCACATGTAATCCTTTTTCACGGGCATAGGCCACGTCGATATTATCCATCCCAACACCGCCACGACCAATCACTTTTAAGGTCGGACAACTGTCGATGATGTCTTTTCGTATTTTAGTGGCACTGCGCACTAATACTACGTCGATTTGATGTTTGTTGATATAATTGGCAACCTGTTCCTGGGCTACTTTGGTAGTGATTACTTCAAAACCGCCTGCTTCCAAAGCTTTGATACCGCTTTGAGACAGACCGTCGTTCGCTAATACTTTCATATGTTGGGTGTCATTAAATTCGTTAGGCAATTCGTTCTAATTCTTTCATGGCGTCGACTAAAACCTGTACGCTTTCCAATGGTAAAGCATTGTACATCGATGCGCGGTAACCACCCACGGAACGGTGCCCGTTGAGTCCGGATACGCCGGCATTTTTCCATAAATTGTCGAAAAGGGCTGTATGGGCTTCGTTTTCGAGTAAAAAAGTCGCATTCATTTTCGAACGATCCTCTGTCGCAGCCGTTCCTTTAAACAACGGATTACGATCGATTTCGTTATATAACAATGCGGCTTTGGCTTCGTTTACTTTTTCGATAGCCGGAATTCCGCCCAGATTTTGCAACCATTTTAGCGTTAGCAAAGAGGTGTAAACCGCAAAAACAGGCGGTGTGTTGTACATACTCTCTTTGTCGATATGTTGCTGGTAGTTTAGGATATTGGGAATGGTTCGCCCGGTTTTATTTAGCAAACCTTCTTTGATCACGACTAAGGTTGTTCCGGCAGGCCCCATGTTTTTTTGCGCTCCGGCATAAATCAGATCAAATTTTGAAAAATCCAGCGTACGGGAAAAGATATCGGAACTCATATCGCAAACCAGTGGGACATTCGTTTCCGGAAACTGACTCATTTGCGTACCGTATATCGTATTGTTGCTCGTACAGTGAAAATAATCGGCATCGCCCGGAATTTCGAATGTTTTCGGAATATGCGTATAATTCTCCGGTTTGGAGGAAGCGATTACCAGCGTATCGCCAAAAGCCTTAGCTTCTTTAATGGCGCCGCTCGCCCAGGTTCCGGTGTCGAGATAGGCCGCTTTGCCGTTTACTCTCATCAGATTATACGGAATGCGTAGGAATTCCATACTGGCGCCACCTTGTAAAAATACGGCGTGATAGCCTTTTCCGCTAAGTCCTAAAAGATCGAGTGCCAACGCACGGGCTTCTTCCATTACGGCGACAAATTCTTTGCTGCGATGTGAAATTTCTAATATGGATAAACCGGTACCGTTAAAATCTAAAACGGCTTCGGAGGCTTTTTGAAATACTTCTTGTGGTAAAATGCAGGGACCTGCACTGAAATTGTGTTTTTTCATTTGTAGTATTAATCTTTGAAAACCTGAATTACAACCTCTTTTTCCACAAGATCGGTAAACTTACCGTTGTAGCGGGTTGCTTTAACTAAATGATTGTCGATCCAGTGGTAGTTGCCGCCACGCGGTTTACCCATCAGGATACTGTGATACCGGAAGCCGTGTTGCTGGAGCCATTGTTCGGTAACCTCACGGTGTGCTTCGGTTCGCGAGGTAAAAAAGCAAATTATATGACCTTCGTCATACCATTTGTTGATGGTTTCCAGCGCATCGGGAAAAGGAAGGCAAGTGGCCATTCGTTCCGGTTCCTCGTTTGGAATATCGTCGGTAATCGTACCGTCGATATCAATGAGGTAGTTTTTAATCCCGTCTTTTAAAACAGGACTAACATTGTCTTTGTGTTCTAGTTGCATTGAAGTGTGTTTAGGAGCGTAAATTTCCTAAAAAAAATGCTCTTAATCACAAAAACATTGCTAAAAGTTAGATCTTTATCAGAAAATCGATAGTGTCTACGTTATCGGCATAGTCCCAAAGCTTTGGTTTCTGGGTCTGACCGAAAGAAATACTGTCGGAAATGATACCGTTTGAAACGATACATTGCAACTGGTCTTTATCCGCTTCCAGTCGGGATTTCAGGTTTTCGGCCGAATCGTAATATTCATAAAAAACAGATGAAATAGGCGAGGCGTAGCTGCTATCTTCCTTCAGTGTCAGAAACTCGTTGTCGAGCAGTTCAAACCGACTCATCAGGAATACCGCTTTGTTATAATCGTAGTTATTGGCGTATTTTTCGTAGTGGATGATGTCGCCGTATTCGAACATGGCTTCAAAAAACAATTTAAAATCATATTCTTTTGGCAGAAATAGTTTTGAGACGTTACGACATCCCAAACCAAAATAACGGAAAATATCTTCACCAAGGTTGATCAGGTCTTCTTTGGTTTCGTTTCCGTTTAGTACGGCTACGGAATTTCTGTTTTTACGGATGATATTCGGTTTGTCTTTAAAATAATATTCGAAATAGCGTGCGGTATTATTGCTTCCGGTAGCGATTACAGCGTCGAAATGCTCCAGTTTGCCTTCGGTAAAGGTGATATAGGCTTCCAGTTTCGGATTAACGGCAATCAGGTATTGCGCCAGAAACGGTAATAATTTCTGATCGTTGGATGACATTTTTACCAATACTTTATGACCGGATAGTACTACCGATAAAAAATCGTGAAAGCCAACCAACGGAATATTTCCGGCCAGAATTAATCCTACGGTTTTGGGTTGGTTATCCGGAAAGTTATATCGGGACAACCACTGATCCATATTGGTTTCGGTTAGTGCTTCGGCCCAGGATTGTACCGCAAAATAAACCTGTTCAGGTGTAAACCATCCGTTATGGGATTGCGACAGATTGATCAAGTCGATAAAAGCGTCATAAAAACGATCGTTGTGTTTTACCGCCGGGTTGGGCGTGTTGCCGTTTGCGGTGAATTGGCTTAAAAAGGTGCCTAATTCAATAAAACTTGCTTTTTTATCGCTTTGTGTCATGTCTGATTTGTTTATGAATGGTTTTGATTGTAATTTTGTGCAAAAATAATAAAATTAGCTATGGCAATCATTATAACAGACGAATGTATCAATTGCGGGGCTTGCGAACCGGAATGCCCCAATACTGCAATCTATGAAGGAGCCGACGATTGGCGCTATAAAGACGGTACAAAACTAACCGGAAAGATTGTACTTCCGGACGGAACGGAAATGGATGCGGAAGCAGCTCAGACACCGATTTCAGATGATATTTATTATATCGTTCCCGGGAAATGTACCGAATGTAAAGGGTTTCACGAAGAACCACAATGTGCGGCCGTTTGCCCGGTTGACTGTTGTGTTCCGGACGATAATCATGTGGAAAGCGAAGAGTTGCTTTTACAGCGACAGTCGTTTTTACATAACGAATAAAAATACAAAACCCTCTGAATATTCAGAGGGTTTTGCTTTTTTTGAGAGTATTAATTCCGAATGATTTCGGCTTTTTCAATAATCATAGTGTCTGTTTTCGGATCGTAGGTTTCCATGATCAGGTTTCCGTTCCCATCAAAATATCCGGATGAAATTTTATTTTTAGCTTTCATGATATAGTGGTTGGTCAAAGAGGTTTCGCGTAAAATACCCAATTGTTTTTTAGTATCGGGATTCATGATAACATAGCCTACTTTATCCAGCATAACCTGATAACGCTGACCGTTATAGTTATAATATGCCGAACGGTCTACATCTACATAACGGGTTACCCCGTCTACAGTAACCTGAACTTTAGACATCACCTGAGTTGGTCCCAGTTTCATTTCTTTGTTTAACGATTTGGAATTGGCATCTTTTAATTCAACGTCCTGAACTTTATCCAGCTCTTCCGTTTTTACAATTTTGCGCTCTCCGTCGGAATCTTTAACAGTACGAACCGTTGTTTTTACTTCCGATTGTACATTGGTATTCTGAGCGTATAGGCACGCAGAGAATGCTAGTAATATCAAACTTAAAATCGATTTTTTCATATTATTTTTTATTTTAAGGTTACTATTTAACAAATATAAGCTATTGCGACATAAAAATTAAACAAATTGTATTAAAATTTTTATAAAAATCTAAAAATTAGATGATCAAATGTTCAAAAGGAAATAGGTTGACTTTTAGGTAATAATCAATATATTTGCAGACTTTTTAAAACGCACATTATGAAAGCCGGAATTGTAGGATTACCAAATGTAGGAAAATCAACCTTGTTCAATTGTTTGTCAAATGCCAAAGCGCAAAGTGCTAACTTTCCGTTTTGTACAATCGAACCTAATATCGGAGTGGTAAACGTACCGGATCCGCGATTGGAAAAACTGGAAGAACTGGTACAACCGGAGCGCGTACAGCCGGCCACTGTAGATATCGTAGACATCGCTGGTCTGGTAAAAGGAGCGAGTAAAGGAGAAGGATTGGGGAACCAGTTCTTAGGAAATATCCGCGAGTGTAATGCGATTATTCACGTATTGCGTTGTTTTGATAATGATAACATTGTTCACGTAGACGGAAGTGTAAACCCGATCCGCGATAAAGAGACGATCGATATCGAATTACAGTTAAAAGATCTTGAAACCGTTGAAAAAAGACTTGAAAAAGTAAAAAAAGCGGCTAAAACAGGAAATAAAGAAGCACAGGTGGAAGAAGGATTGCTAAACCGCATCCGCGAAGCTTTATTGGCGGCGAAATCAGCGCGTACCGTAGTACCGCAAACAAACGACGAAGAGGTTTTGATGGAAGGTTTTCAATTGATCACGGCCAAACCGGTATTGTATGTTTGTAATGTTGACGAAGGTGCTGCAGCAACCGGAAATGCCTATGTGGATCAGGTTCGCGAATTGGTAAAAGACGAAAACGCTGAGGTAATCGTTTTGGCGGTTGGAACCGAAGCCGATATTACCGAGTTGGAGACGTATGAAGAGCGTAAAATGTTTTTGGAAGATTTAGGATTAAAAGAACCGGGATCGTCTGTACTAATCCGTGCGGCTTATAAATTATTAAACCAACAGACGTATTTTACGGCGGGTGTAAAAGAAGTACGTGCGTGGACGATCAATATCGGAGATACGGCGCCAAAAGCAGCTGGTGTGATCCATACGGATTTCGAAAAAGGGTTTATCCGTGCCGAAGTAATCGCGTATGACGATTATGTAAATTTCGGATCGGAAGCCAAAGTAAAAGAAGCCGGAAAATTACGCGTTGAAGGAAAAGAATATATTGTAAAAGACGGTGATGTAATGCACTTCCGTTTTAACGTATAAGTTTTTATTCCGATATAATATATAAGGTGCTGTTTTTATAGCACCTTTTTTTGTGGACTTCTGGCATTATTGTTACTTTTAACTTCTATATCAAAAAAACGACAACCTATGAAAATAATTGCTTTCGGCGGGAGTAACAGCCATAGCTCCATTAATAAGAAATTAGCAACCTATGTCGCGCATTTATTCGAAAACGCCGATATCGAGGTTCTGGATTTAAACGATTATGCTTTACCGGTTTTCAGTGTCGACCTGGAAAAGGAAATCGGACATCCGAAGCAGGCTGTCGATTTTTTGGAAAAAATAGGAAGTGCTCAGATTCTGGTCGTTTCGTTGGCCGAAAACAACGGGAATTATTCGGTTGCGTTTAAAAATATTTTCGACTGGTGTTCACGCAAACACAAAGATGTTTTTCAGGATAAACCATTATTATTGATGGCGACATCGCCCGGCGGACGAGGTGGTGCCAGTGTTTTGGAAATTGCAAAAAACAACCTGCCGCGATACGGTGCCAACATCATAGCCACTTTTTCATTACCGAGTTTTTATGAGAATTTTGATGTAGATAAAGATCAGATATCCAATCCGTTATATGACAATCAGGTAAAGGATGTTGTAAAGGAATTCGCATTCTGATAAAAGCGGCCTGTAATTTGAAGTGGTTTTTAAAACGTAATAGCGAACCGTATGAAAATCGTTCAAAAAAGCCTTCGGATTGTATTCCGATTCCTGCTTGGAATCCTCGCTTTTGTAATCGTGTATGTTGTGGCGGTACTGCTGTTATCGCGGATTTCCGTCAATTCGGATAGAACACATGATCAAGCCGAAATTCCGATTTATATTATGACGAATGGTGTCCATACGGATATCGTTGTTCCGGTTAAAAACGTCATTGTCGACTGGACGCGGGAGATTCGTTTCGAGCATACCCAAACGCAAGACAGTATTGCGAATTATATTGCCTTTGGATGGGGCGATAAAGGATTTTATCTCGATACGCCCGAATGGTCGGATTTAAAAGCAAGCACGGCTTTTAAGGCTGTTTCCGGACTCGGGTCGTCGGCGATGCACACCACTTTTTACAGAAAAGTCAAGGAAGGAAACGACTGTCGGAAACTGCTGCTTTCGAAAGCGGAATACCAACAGTTAACCGCCTATATAGTCGGAAGTTTTAAGCGAAATTCCAACGGAAAATTACAATGGATAACAGGACATAGTTATGGTAAAAACGATGCTTTTTACGAAGCACAAGGCGCTTATAATCTGTTTTATACCTGTAATACCTGGGCGAATAACGCTTTAAAAGCCGGACAGCAAAAAGCCTGTTTATGGACGGTTTACGACAAAGGAATTTTTTACCATTACGAAAAAGAAAAATAATGAAACTAAAGAAAAATACACTCTACCTGCTTTTGCTCTTTTTTGCCAGCTTTCTGGCCTATTTTATCGGAAAGGACTTTCAGTTCGATCCGCAGTTAAAAGTGATTTATACCGTGATGAAATACCTGGCGGCGGCCTTGTTGTTTGTGTCGGTTTTTGCCTCGGTGTCAACCACACGGGAAATGATTTCGACAACAGAATTAAAACCAAAAGCATTATGGATTATTCTGGCATTACTACCGATTTTATTTTGTATCGCCATTTTTATACTGTCACTAACGGTATATAAACTTCAGCTATTTTGATGATCAGATAATCAAAAAGTTACCGAAATCGTTTGATAACTTTATCCGGGCGTACTTTCATTTTTTCGGTAGAAATGTTATATTAGCAGAAAATCCGAAATTTCTTTATGCTAGAGCAAAATCAGTACACCGAAGACAACATACGTTCACTCGATTGGAAAGAACATATCCGTATGCGTCCCGGAATGTATATCGGGAAACTTGGAGACGGATCTTCGCCGGACGACGGTATTTATATCCTTCTGAAAGAAGTCCTGGATAACTGTATCGACGAGTTTGTAATGGGCGCCGGAAAAACCATTGAAGTCACGGTAAAAGACAAAATGGTGACCGTTCGCGATTACGGACGTGGAATCCCGTTGGGAAAAGTGATCGATGTGGTTTCCAAAATGAACACAGGAGGAAAGTACGACTCCAAAGCATTTAAAAAATCGGTCGGATTAAACGGGGTGGGAACCAAGGCGGTTAATGCTTTGTCGACCTATTTTCGTGTGGAATCCGTTCGGGACAACCAACAAAAAGCCGCCGAATTTTCCGGTGGTAATCTGACGTTGGAAGAAGATGTTGTAGAAACAACAAAACGCAAAGGAACCAAGGTTAGCTTTGTAGCCGACGAAACCATTTTTAAGCATTACAAATACCGTAACGAGTATATCGTAAAAATGCTTAAAAACTATTGCTATCTGAATACCGGACTTACGATCGTATACAATGGCGAAAAATTTTATTCCGATAATGGATTAAAAGATTTGTTGGAGGAAAATATTTCCGAAGAAGACATGATCTATCCGATCATCCACCTGAAAGGAGAGGATATCGAAGTCGCCATAACCCATAGCAAAACACAATATTCCGAAGAATACTATTCGTTTGTCAACGGACAAAATACCACGCAGGGAGGAACCCATTTAGGGGCTTTCCGGGAAGCAATTGTCCGTACGATAAAAGAATTTTACAATAAAAACTTTGAAGCGTCCGATGTTCGGAAATCCATTGTTTCGGCCATTTCCGTAAAAGTAGAGGAGCCGGTTTTCGAATCGCAGACCAAAACCAAACTGGGATCAACCGATATGGGACCGGATATGCCAACGGTTCGAACTTATGTAAACGATTTTGTAAAAAACAAACTCGATAATTTCCTACATAAAAACCCGGAAATTGCCGATGCGTTACTGCGCAAAATTTTACAGGCCGAACGCGAGCGGAAAGAACTGTCCGGTATCCGAAAACTGGCCAAAGAAAGAGCTAAAAAAGCCAGTTTGCACAACCGTAAACTACGCGATTGCCGGGTGCATTTAACCGATATCAAAAACGCGCGCTATCTTGAAAGTACGCTGTTTATCACCGAGGGGGACTCGGCTTCCGGATCGATTACCAAATCCAGAGATGTCAACACGCAGGCCGTATTCAGTTTACGAGGGAAACCGTTAAACTCCTACGGGATGACGAAAAAGATCGTATACGAAAACGAAGAGTTTAACCTGTTGCAGGCTGCTTTAAACATTGAAGAAGATATGGGCGATTTGCGTTACAACAACATTGTAATCGCAACTGATGCCGATGTCGACGGAATGCACATCCGCCTGTTATTGATCACATTCTTTTTACAATTTTTCCCCGAACTGATCAAAGAAGGACATTTATACATACTGCAAACACCGTTATTCCGGGTGCGAAACAAAAAAGAGACGATCTATTGTTATAGCGAGGAGGAGCGGGTAGCAGCCATAGAAAAACTAAAACCAAAACCCGAAATAACCCGATTCAAAGGATTAGGGGAGATTTCGCCGGACGAGTTTAAATATTTTATCGGAGAAGACATCCGTTTGGATCCGGTAATGTTAGACAAAGCAACCTCGATCGAGCGTTTACTCGAATTCTATATGGGAAAAAACACACCCGACCGTCAGGAGTTTATCATCAAAAACCTGAAAGTGGAATTGGATGTGGTAGCAGATAAATAAAGTGAATTTCAAATTTCAATTGCTGAAAAAAAATAAATGGACGAAGAAAATTTAGATCCTATAGAAGAAGGTCAGTTTCAGGGCGAACATTTTTACGAAAATCAGGAGTCGGCAGACAGTAATGATACGATTACCAAGGTAACCGGAATGTATAAAGACTGGTTTCTGGATTATGCATCCTATGTAATCCTGGAACGTGCGGTTCCGGCTATTGAAGACGGATTCAAACCCGTACAGCGCCGTATCATGCACTCGATGAAAGAGCTGGACGACGGACGCTATAACAAAGTAGCCAATGTAGTTGGACATACGATGCAGTACCATCCGCATGGTGACGCCAGTATCGGCGATGCAATGGTACAGATTGGTCAGAAAGAGTTGCTAATCGATACGCAGGGAAACTGGGGTAATATCCTGACCGGCGACGGAGCAGCGGCTTCCCGTTATATCGAGGCACGATTGAGTAAATTTGCGTTGGAAGTACTCTATTCGCCTAAAATTACCCATTGGCAATCCTCGTATGATGGAAGACGGAACGAACCGATCAACCTTCCGGTTAAATTCCCGTTGCTTTTGGCGCAGGGAGGAGAAGGAATTGCTGTAGGACTTTCGACCAAAGTATTACCACACAACTTTAACGAACTGATCGATGCATCGGTTAAAATATTAAAAGGAAAACCGTTTACCCTGTATCCGGATTTTCCGACCGCCGGTATTGCCGATATTTCGGGCTATAACGACGGTATGCGCGGTGGACGCGTACGTGTTCGCGCGAAAATAGCACAACTGGACAAGCAAACGCTTGTGATTACACAGATTCCGTTTTCGACGAATACTACATCGTTGATTGATAGTATACTAAAAGCCAACGATAAAGGAAAAATCAAAATCAAGAAAATCGAGGACAATACCGCTGCCGAAGTGGAAATTTTGATTCATCTTCCGCCGGGCGTTTCTCCGGATAAAATGATTGATGCCTTATATGCGTTTACCGGTTGTGAAACCTCACTGGCGCCGTTAGGATGTGTGATTCAGGATAATAAACCGTTGTTTACAGGAGTTTCCGATATGTTGCGTGTTTCAACGGCACGGACGGTCGATTTGCTGAAAAGAGAATTGGAAATTCAGTTGGAAGAACTTGAAGAACAATGGCATTTTGCGTCGTTGGAACGAATCTTTATCGAAAACAGAATTTACCGCCTTATCGAGGAAGAAGAAACCTGGGAAGGAGTGATCAAGGCGATCGATAAAGGATTGGCACCACACGTAACCCATCTGAAACGAGCGGTGACCGAAGAAGATATCGTTCGGCTGACGGAGATTCGAATCAAGCGTATTTCAAAATTCGACATTGAAAAAGCACAGGAAAAAATTGACGCACTGGAAGGTGAAATTGAACAGGTAAAACACGATTTGGCACACCTGATCGATTTTGCGATTGCTTATTTTACCCGTTTAAAAGAAAAATACGGAAAAGGAAGAGAGCGTCAGACGGAACTGCGTAGTTTTGATACCATCGAAGCCACTAAAGTGGTCTTGCGAAACACCAAATTATATGTAAACCGCGAAGAAGGATTTATTGGTACCAGTCTTAAAAAAGACGAATACGTTGGCGATTGTTCCGATATTGATGATGTGATTGTTTTCCTTCGCGATGGAAATATGATGATTACCAAAGTCGACGATAAAAAATTCGTAGGGAAAGATATTATCCATATTTCCGTTTTTGATAAAAACGACAAACGGACGATATACAATATGATTTACCGTGACGGAAAATCAGGGCCGTCTTATATAAAACGCTTTAATGTTTCGGGCGTAACCCGCGACAAATTATACGATCTGACCAATGGAGCCAAAGGTTCGCAGGTGCTCTATTTTTCGCACAATCCGAACGGAGAAGCCGAAGTGGTAACCGTATTATTGCGTCAGGTTGGAAGTGTTAAGAAACTCAAATTCGACCTTGATTTTGCTACGTTAGCCATTAAAGGACGGGCGAGTAAAGGAAATACTGTTACCAAATATCCGATTAAAAAGATCGAGTTAAAAGAAAAGGGGATTTCCACCTTAAAGCCGCGCCGTATTTGGTTTGATGATACGGTACAACGTTTAAATGTAGATGGAAGAGGGGAATTACTGGGTGAATTCCGACCAAACGACAGATTGTTGATCATTAACCAGTCCGGAAAACTAAAAACCATTATACCGGAATTGACAACCCATTTTGAAGAAGATATGGTTGTGTTGGAAAAATGGATTCCTAAAAAACCGATTTCCGCGATTTATTTCGACGGTGAAAAAGAACGCTATTATATTAAGCGTTTCCTGATAGAAAACGAGAATAAAGAGGAGATTTTTATTTCCGAACATCCGAATTCGCAATTGGAAATTGTTTCGACCGACTACCGACCGGTAGCTGAAATCGTGTTTGCGAAAGTAAAAGGAGTACAAAAAGAGAATCAGACCATCGATCTGGAACAATTTATCGCCGTAAAAGGAATCAAAGCCTTAGGGAATCAACTAACGACCGACAAGCTAAAACAGGTGAACCTATTGGAATCCTTACCGTATGAGCCACCGGTTGAAGAAATTCCGGAGGAAATCGAAGTGAAAGAAGAAGAGAATGTTTCGCTTGAAGAAGGAAGCGTACAGCTGGACGACGACGGACAGATTACGCTAAGTCTGGATTAATATAAATACTTAGCAACACCTGACAGGTTTTCAAAACCTGTCAGGTGTGTGATTAGGTGTGATAAAATACAACAATAAAAAAGTCCTCGATCGAGGACTTTTTTATTATTTTCTTTTTCGGATTTTCATATTGATAAACTCCACGGCCAGTGAGAACGCAATGGCAAAGTAGAGGTAGCCTTTTGGAACGGCACCGATATGTTGTCCGGCTAATGTCGCTTCAGACAAGTGCATACTTTCGGTCATTAGCATAAACCCGATCAGGATTAAGAACGCCAGACCTAAAATCTGTATCGACGGATTGGCATTTACAAAGTTACCTACCGGAACCGCAAATAACATCATTACACCAACTGATATTACTACAGCAGCGATCATAATCGTTAAAGCTCCGGTAATACCATTGGTCATTCCGACAGCCGTTAGAATACTGTCTACTGAGAAAATCAGGTCAATTAACAGGATCTGAACGATAACACTTCCAAACGATTTGGCAGCAGCACTTTTTACATTGTGCTCTTCTTCGCCTTTATGGTCCACTTTTTCATGGATTTCTTTCGTACTCTTATAAATCAGGAACATACCTCCCAGGAATAAAATTAATGCCTGTCCGGTAAAATGCCCCTGGAACCATCCCCAATCCACACTAAACAAAGGTTCTTTCATGGCAATTAGTAAAGTGATACCGAATAATAATCCGATTCGCATAAACATGGCCAGAAACAAACCGATTCGGGTTGCTTTTTTGCGTTTTTCTTCCGGTAGCTTACCGGTAACGATAGAGATAAAGATAATGTTGTCGATCCCCAGTACGATTTCAAGAAACGTTAGGGTTAACAGGGCTACCCATGCATCAGGGTTTAAGAATACTTCCATTTGTAGTTTTGATTTATTGTTTTTGGTTTAAATTCAGCTATTAAACGTAAACTAATCGATTTTTGTTACAGATCCTTTCTGTTTTTTTGTGTCGCCCACAAAAGAATATTCGAAGGAATAGCCTTTTGCATTGGTTGTCAGGATCTTCATGCTGATCGCTTTTTTGTCCTGCATATTTTTCGGATGTATTTTTTGCAATACAAATTCACAATTGTTAATCCAGCGGATCGAAGCCGTATCGGTTTTACCGTTAAAAGTCTCGATTTGCATCGTTTCGGTACGCTCAAAAACGGACTTCATTGGTTTTCCATTGATTTCCTGTGTGAATTCGAATTTCCCGGTTTTATAATCGTTACAGTTGCGTTCCTGATTATAACAGGAAGTCAACACGAATGGTAATAGGGCTAAAGCAATTTTTTTCATTGTAATCGTTTTAATTCATCATCGGTAAAATTCCGGATGCTTTTATCTTTTGAAAATTTATCGGCGTTATAGTCGTTGGATTTGTTTTTAGGAATGGATAAACTGTTCCATTCTCCTTTTTTGAGTAGTTTTGCGTAGAACACAATTTGACCGACATGATACGGATAATGTGCCAGTTGGCGGTTGATGGCTTCCACAACCGTATGACCTTCATTTCGGATATAAATAACATTCGAAAGCTGATCGAGCGTAAGACTTTTTAAAGCTTCAAAAAGACAATTCCATCCTTTTTCCCAAATTTCAAGCAGCGTTTCTTTGTCTATTATGGTTTCTTCGAATTCGGAATCGCGGTTACGCCCTTCTTTTTCACCGTCGGTAGTCAGGAAATCGGTCCACCTTGAAAGCATATTCCCGGAAAGGTGTTTTACAATCGTAGCAATCGAATTGGTATTGTCGTTTAGTGCAACGGACAATTGTTCCGGTTCGAGTTGTGCCATCGCTTTATCGGCAATGGTTTTGTAATACAGAAATTGCTTCTGTACGCTTTCGAGGTATTGATTATTGACTTCCATAGTGTGCTATTTGTCGAAAATACTGTTGGTAACCGTTCGTAATCCTAAAAACATAAACCACATTGCGGTAAGGCATACTACGATTCCAAAACCTAAAACCGGATAAAACATCGGATTGTTTTGGTTTTTAAACGAACTGTGGATGATGACTGGACCTATAAATAACAAAGGAAGTGCCATTGCCAGATAGCGAATTCCTCTGTTTAATACTTTTTTGTTGGCCATGATTATTTTGTATTAGTATTGTGATAGCTTTCGATGGCTTTCCGTACGTTTTGATGTGTTTCGAGTAATTGTTGTGCCACGTCATACGGAACATCGATTTCACTCATGATCATACGGATACCGCGGTCTACCAGCTTGTGATTACTCAGTTGCATGTCGACCATTTTATTGCCTTTTACTTTACCTAATTGTATCATGGTAGCGGTAGAAAGCATATTTAAAACCAGTTTTTGCGCGGTTCCGGCTTTCATACGGGAACTACCCGTTACAAATTCCGGTCCTACGACCACTTCTATCGGGAAACGGGCGGTTTCGGCCAGCGGACTTCCCTGATTACAGGTGATACATCCGGTAGCAATACCGTTGGCATTACATTTTTCGAGGCCGCCAATTACATAAGGAGTCGTACCCGATGCGGCAATGCCCACGACCACATCATTCAAATTGATATCCCATTCCGAAAGGTCTTTCCAGGCCTGTTCGCGGTCGTCTTCGGCAAATTCAACGGCTTTGCGAATGGCTGTATCGCCACCGGCAATCAAACCGATTACCAAATCAAATGGAACACCAAAAGTAGGTGGACATTCCGAGGCGTCTACAATACCAAGTCTTCCGGAAGTACCGGCGCCAATATAAAACAATCGGCCACCCATTTTCATTTTGGAAACGATTTCCGAAACCAGGGCTTCAATTTGCGGCAGTGCCTTTTCGACCGCCAACGGTACGGTTTTGTCTTCGTTATTGATATTTGTCAACAGTTCCGAAACCGACATCTTTTCCAGATGTTCGTATTTTGAAGCTTGCTCGGTGGTACGTGTAAATGACATCGGTAACCTGATTTTTAGATACTATGAATTCGAGTAAAGTTACATAAAATAAGCCAGAATGATACCCAAAACGATAGCGGTAAGCTTCGCCAGGTTAAATTTATGGCCTTCGCTACTTTCAAAAATGATAGTAGAGGAAATATGAAATAGGATACCGATCACAATGGCTGAGATCTCGGTATAATATTGATTGACAAATGGTAGGTATTCGGACAAAAAGGTTCCTAGTGGCGTCATACAGGCAAATACCATCATAAAGACAAAAATGGCCTTACGATTTAAATGCGAATTGATAAAAAAGGTCGTCAGAATAATGGCAATCGGGAAGTGGTGGATGGCAATTCCCCAGGCCATATCGTTGTGATGACTCACCGGTAGTCCTTCGAGTAAGGCATGTAAACACAAACTGATAAACAACGACCAGGGAATATGGTGCATGGTTTCGTGACCGTGTACATGACCGTGTTCGGCTCCTTTGGAAAAATATTCCAGAATAATCTGAAACACAATTCCGACCATGATAAACAAGCCAACCGGGCTATGCGCATGATCGTGTCCGTCGTGATTATGACCCGCATCGGCCAAATAAACCTCCGGCAATAAATGCGATACGGTTAATGCCAACAGAAACGATCCGCTGAAAGCCAGAAGCAGCTTCAGGTTCTTTTTGTTTTTCGGGCTAAAGAACGTAGCCGCTCCATAACCGAGGATTACCGAAAGCAGGGGGATAAGATAAGGCATCATATTATTTAAAGATCATTATCAGTCGTTCAGAATCGTTTTTTAAGAATTTACGGAGTTTATAATCGCCAAAAACATCCAGTAAAAAGATACCGGCTTCTTCCATCATGGCTTCAAAATCCTGTAGGGTTAATGCTTTTACTTTTTCCGTAAAGTGGAAATGCTCACCGTTATCGTCAAAATCAATTTCTTTAAAAATATGATTGTCTTTTACATAACGTTTAATGTGGAAATCAATACCGTCTACACTTTTCACTTCTTCCGGAACCAGATTGTCGATTACCTGGCTTACGTTCATAAAGTCAATCACGGCAAAACCATAGTCTGTTAAGCTCTCCTTAATTGCGTTTAAGGTCGTTAGATTATCCTCGTCACTTTCAAAATAACCAAAGCTGGTAAAAAGGTTAAAAATGGCGTCAAATTTTTGATCAAACGGAACTCGCATATCGTGAACTTCAAAGTGAAGTGTGTCATTCGCGTGTTCGGAAGCGGTTTTTATACTGTTTTCCGATAAATCGGCACCGGTCACATCATAGCCCAACTGGTTTAAATAAACCGAATGGCGCCCTTTTCCGCAGGCCAGATCCAGGATTTTGGCATTGTCCGGCAGGTTTAGGTATTGGGTTAAATTATCCATAAACAACTGGGCTTCTGTATAATCACGATCTTTATATAAAATATGATAATAAGGCGTATCGAACCAGGAAGCATACCAGGTGGTAGTATCTTTTTGCATTTCTTTTAATTTCAAAATAATTAATTTAAACCCGACTAAAAGTACTATTTATTCGGGTCGGATAAACGAAAGTAAGTTAACTTTTACTTAAGCCAACAAATTTAATGTATTTTTGCGGATGTAATTCCAAAATTGCACTGCAAGGATTGGAAATTATGATATATTTATAGGAATTTTAGTATCAAATGAAAGACTTTAAAATGGTAGCCAAAACTTTTTTTGGCTTCGAAGAAATATTAGCAAAAGAATTGCAGGTATTAGGCGCTCAAAAAGTAGAGCAGGGTACCCGTATGGTTAGTTTTGTAGGAGACACAGGATTTATGTATAAAGCCAATTTGTCCCTTCGTACAGCACTGAAAATTTTAAAACCAATCCACCATTTTAGAGCAGTCAACGAACTAAGTCTTTATAAAGGAATCCAGTCTATCGACTGGTCGCAGTACTTATCGGTACATCAGTCGTTTGTTGTGGATGTAACCTTACACTCCGATTATTTCAGTCATTCGCAGTTTGCGGCTTTAAAGACTAAAGATGCGATTGTAGATCAGTATCGCGACCGATTCGGAAAACGTCCGAACATCAATAAAGATTTCCCGGATCTACGGATCAATGTTCATATTCAGAATGATCAGTGTACGGTATCGTTAGACAGTTCCGGAGATTCGTTACACCACCGTGGTTATAAAACCGCTACGAATATTGCACCGATCAACGAAGTATTGGCAGCGGGAATGTTGTTATTGTCCGGATGGGATGGTCAGGGTGATTTCCTGGATCCGATGTGCGGAAGTGGTACGCTTCTGGCCGAAGCCGCGATGATAGCCTGTAATATTCCGGCGAACATCAACCGAAAAGAATTTGCTTTCGAACGTTGGAACGATTGGGACAATGAGTTGTTTGATCAGATCATGAATTCGCTGATGAAAAAGACCCGTGAATTTCATTATACGATAAAAGGATACGATAAAGCGCCGTCGGCCGTAATGAAAGCCAAAGACAATATCCGCAATGCGAACCTTGACGAATATGTGAGTATTTCGCAGGCTAACTTTTTTGAAACCGAAAAAGAAACCCGCGGACCGTTACATATGGTGTTTAATCCGCCGTATGGAGAGCGACTTGATATCGAGATGGAGCGTTTTTACCGCGAAATCGGAGATACGTTAAAACAACATTATCCGGGTACGAATGCCTGGTTTATTACGGCGAATATCGAAGCACTGAAGTTTGTCGGTTTAAAACCATCGCGTAAAATCAAACTGTTTAACGGTAAGCTGGAAACCCGATTTGTAAAGTACGAAATGTATGAAGGTAGTAAACGTACCAAATTTCAAAATAACGATAATCATTAAACGATACTAATATGGCCATGGCACCTAAAACCAAAGCATTTGTATATCAGTTAACGGCATTTGCAATCTTGTTTATTTTGTTCCGCTACCTGATTGGAACATATACTAATTTACAGGGATTCTGGATTCCGGTTACCGCTTTTGTAGTAGCGACGTTACTGGCACCGAAATTTCAGGCTGTAAAAACCAACGATGGTGAACGACTTTTTATGAAATGGATTTTTGTAAAAGGTATTAAAGAAATAAAGTAAAAAATCCCGGTTCTCCGGGATTTTTTATATCCAATTCCGTCCTGAATCGTTAGGATGTAGTAGGAAGAGCCATATACGAAGCTGTTTTACCGTTGTGCTCTTTTGTTTTCCGGGATGTTAATAATTCCCGAACCATCGACCAGAGATTGTTTTCCATTTTGTATAACCCGCATAACCACTTCAAAATCTTTCCAGCTATCGGAAGATACGGTGACAAAACCGGAAAGGGAATCGATTGCCGTTATCGTATAGTTATTGTCCGGATAATCCTGTCCGTCAAAAACAGGATCAAACCCAAGACCTAATTCAGGATCTTCTTTCCATCCTTCTTCCATGATACGGGTATAGTTTTCTTTAAAACCGGATGTTAGGAGTTTGCTCTGTTGTATCCAGGAAAGCGTGGTTTTCGGATCGGTGGACGTATCGAGAAAATGGGCATAATCCGATATAAATTGTATAGCCACCTTATAATCAATAGTAGTTTTTGAGGCTTCGGGAATGTTGTTTTCGGTGGTGTCTGTATCTTTTTTGGGTTGACAGGAGAACAGACTGATCATTAGAAGGAGTAGAATGCTATTTTTCATTTTAAAAATATTTATATATTGGTAAAGTCTTATTGGGGCATGAATTCATAGGTGCCCTCGGTAAAAAATAATTTAAAGCGAGGTAATGTGATGCCTTCGACAAAAATTTCGTTTAGCTTTCCTCTAAGACTAATGTATTTGCCTTCCAGTTCCGCTTCCGTTTCGGAAATACCGTTTTTGATCGTCACATATTCAAAAGAAAAAATCTGAGTTCCGGCAGTGTTGTTTACTCCGGAGAAAAAAGTGTCTTTTCTGTCTTTATCCAAATGAACACAATTGATATAACAATTACTGTTAAAAGGAAGTACGCGCAGGATCATCTCTTTCCCTTTTAAAGGTTTTATTTTTTCAAGCGCCTTTTCTTTTGATAGCTTTTTCTCATTTAATAACCCGGCTATAGAATAGATATACATATAGCGAAGACCTTTTGCCTCCAGATCGAGATCCGGTTTGGGATCAGCATATCGTAACAAATCGGAACTTAACTTTTCGGTGACCTCCCAATTTTCTTTATCCAAATTGGCTAGTAAGGTATCGAAATTGGCTTCAAAGTTTTCTGCGGTTATGGTTTGGGAATAACCGGAAAAGGAATACGTAAACAGGAGTAGTAGCAAACAATATCGTTTCATGATAGCGCACTTGAATTATTTTGAAAAGGAAAGATATAAAAAATACAAGTAGTGTAAAAACGATCATAAACAAAAAAGCAACGGAGATCCGTTGCTTTTCGATTATTTCTTTTTAGAGGTTTCGGTTTTTTTAGCCGTTTTATACAACGGAATAAAATAGGAAACCGAATAATTAAATCCGGCACCAAAGCTTCCGTCGTAGGTTCGGTTAAAGCCCGGAATATATAAATTGTCAAAACCTTCGGGTTTCTGATTCGATACCAGATAATTCAGGCGAACACTAAAACCAAGAAACAGATTACTGAAAATCTCGGCTTTTACACCGGCCACAAACTCGATCCAATGAGCGGTCAAACCGTCGAATTTCTGATTGGGTTCCAGTGTGTTTTCTCCAAAATAAGGATTGGTATTGTAAATGTCGTAGGAATTTAACTGCTGGCTAAAGGTACTCACACTATAGCGCACCCCGGCATAAATCATATTTTCCATATCCAGCCAGTTGTCATACGCATTAAAATCGAATCCGGCTTTAAAATAACTTCCTTTAGTGGTATAACTCAATTGCGCTTCGTTATCGGTAAGGTCTTCATTTCCGATTTCCCCGGCGATAAAAATCTTTTTCGAAAGACGGTAATCCGCAACAAGCTCCAGTCCGCGGTAGTCCTTTTCATAAAAAGAACGCGCCAGACGACTCAAATCGGCACCTACACGAATACCATAGCGCTCCGTCTTTTTAGGAATGGAATCCTGAGCAACCGATGTTAGTGATAACCCTAAAAGGACAATACTAAAAATAGATTTTAAGATGTGTCTGATTTTCATTTTGAATATTGGATTGTTGGGTTATAGCCGATCCGATCCAAGGATTTGGATCATTAGGCAAAAGTACCGGATTATCGGCGTTTAGCTGAAAAACAGTTTTATAGCCACAAGCTCTGGAAACATAGATGTCGGTTCGGGCATAGGTAAAACTAAGCGTATCTTCATTTACCAGTGATGGGTTCGTGTTATTCGCATTTAAAATAAGACGGTAGGTGGTGTTATCTTCCGTAGTACGCAGCGGTAACCGGATCTTATTTCCATTGGTAAGATAACGGGATTCACCTTGTGCGCTACTGTTAAATACAATACCTTCAGTCATCCCTAAAGCGATTACCTTAAGATTGGTTACATTTTTTAAAACCGTTGGATTATCAATATCGTAAAACTCGACTACCACACTTGGCGTTGTAGGCGTACCGTCGGGGCAAATATCGTCTTTCTCACAACTCCAGAAAGAATTGGCCAGTATAAAAGCGATAGCAAAAGTTTTTAATTTTTTCATCGATCGATTATCGTTTTTCCAAAAGTACAACATTTTCCACATGATGCGTTTGTGGGAACATATCCACCGGACGTACGCGGGTTACTTTGTACATTTCGTCCATCAAAGCCAGGTCGCGTGCCTGAGTTGCCGAATTACAGCTTACGTAAACAACGCGTTCCGGAGCAATTTTAAGAATTTGTTCCACTACATCTTTATGCATACCGTCGCGTGGCGGATCGGTGATGATAACATCCGGTTTTCCATGCGTCGCGATAAAAGCCTCGTTAAAGACAACTTTCATATCGCCGACAAAAAAGTCACAGTTTGAAATGTCATTGCGTTTTGCATTTTCTTTCGCATCGGCAATGGCTTCCGGAACGGCTTCCACGCCAATAACCTTACGGGCTTTTTTAGATACAAACTGGGCAATTGTACCTGTACCGGTATATAAATCATATACCAGTTCATTTCCGGTTAGTCCGGCAAAGTCGCGTGTGATTTTATAAAGTTCGTATGCCTGATCCGAATTGGTCTGATAGAACGATTTGGCATTGATGCTAAAACGCAACCCTTCCATTTCTTCCAGAATATAATCTCTACCTTTATATAGTTTAATATCCTGATCGTATAGCGTATCGTTGGCTTTGCTATTAATTACATATTGTAGCGAAGTGATTTCCGGGAAACGTTCGGCCAGGAAGTTTAATAATAATTCGCGTTGTTCAAGGTTTTCCTCGAAAAACTGTACCAATACCATGATCTCGCCAGTCGATGCCGTACGAATCATAAGGGTACGTAATAAACCTTCGTGATTTCTAGGGTTAAAAAATGGCAGATTGTGTTCGTTGGCAAAACGACGGATCTCATTGCGAATCGCATTTGACGGATCTTCCTGTAAATGACATTTGGAAATGTCCAGAATTTTATCCCACATTCGCGGAATATGGAATCCTAATGCATTCTGATTGCTGTAATCTTCTTCACTCTGGATTTCCTTTTCGGTTAACCAGCGGGAATTCGAAAACGAAAATTCCATTTTATTGCGGTAAAAAAACTGTTTTTCCGAACCGAGAATAGGCTCGAATTCCGGTAATTCAATTTTTCCGATTCTTTTCAGATTGTTATAGACCTCCTGGTTTTTGTAAAACAACTGACGATCATAGTTCATATTTTGCCATTTACATCCACCACAAGCCCCAAAATGATCGCAAACCGGATCAACCCGGTATTCTGAAAACTCGTGAAAATGAACTGCTTTACCTTCATAATACGATTTACGTTTCTTAAAGGTTTGTACATCAACCACGTCGCCCGGTACTACATTCGGAATAAAGATTACTTTTCCATCGGGTGCTTTAGCAACCGAAACACCTTTAGCGCCTGCATCCAGGACTTTTACTGTATCAAAAACGATTTTATCTGTTCTTTTTCTTCCCATGGGGCAAAAATAAGGATTGTTAGGATTGTAAAGTGCTAAAACCTACTTTTTTTATTAGTGGTACAATTTGTAATGTTGGATTGTTTATATTTGAGACAATCAATGTTGTAATTGTTCACGGCCCTATGAAATTATACACCTGGTTGTCTAATATTCCGTTTTTAAGAAAAAGCTATGCACTAAAATTCCTGTTTGTAGCTTTTTTAGGAATTCACATCCCTTTAATAGGTATTGTTATATATATTCTTTTTCATCCCAATATCATTTCGCCGGGAGTATTGTTTGTGATAACACTCGTTTTAACACTGGTGGCTACCGCAATTACGCTCTGGATTTTGCGGAAACTGGTACAGCCTATGGAAATAGCGTCGGAAGCATTGATACGTTATGGCGAAAGAGGAATAATTCCGTCATTGCCTACCCGTTATACCGACGAGGTGGGAACACTGTTAACAAACCTACAGTTGCGAATCAATGAAAATGAAGACCTTCTAAGTGAAAAAAAAGACCTGACGTCATTACTGTCACACGATTTAAAAAACTACGCTTCCACACCTCAGTTTTTAGCCCGGTTTATTTTGGAAGAAGAACCATCGGATAAAATAAAAAACTATGCGGAACTGATTTTGGAATCGACAACACATCAAATGGAATTTTTGGAGAGTTTTATTTCGTTATTACGAGAGGAAGAAGCTTTTTCGCGAACAGCAACCGAAAACCAGGAATACCGTCTGGATGAAATTATCGGACTGATCGAAAAAGTGTCGGATCAGAAGTTGTATAATAAAAAGCTCACATTGCGGGTAGTGAAGGAAGTCGATAAGATTGATGTGATTATGAAAGAAGAATATTTGCAACGTGTATTGATCAACCTGATAGACAATGCGATCAAATTCTCCTATACCGGTTCCGAGATTCTCCTATATATAATGGAAGAAAACGATAGTGTTGTTTTTGTTGTGATCGACAAAGGAATGGGATTTGAAAACAGCCGGAAAGACGAGTTGTTCGAGAAGTTTAGTAGACTTTCCCGTCCCGGAACCAATAAAGAACCGTCAACCGGAATAGGATTGTATCTTTGCCGCAAAATAGTGGAACGCAGCAATGGCAGCATTTATGCCGAAAGCGAAGGAGCCGATAAAGGATCCAAGTTCACGGTAATCTTAAAAAAACGCCATCATCATGTATACGCACCTCATCCTGTTAAGAGGGATTAATGTATCCGGACAAAAGATTATAAAAATGGAAGACCTGCGCAATCTGTTAGCAGAAGCCGGGTTTTCGAATGTACAAACCTATATTCAGAGTGGGAATGTTTTTGTTGATTCCTCCGAATCGGATCCGGAGAAAATTGAAAAACAGGTTGCAACGTTGCTACTGGAAAAATATGCTTTTCAGGTACCGGTAGTAGCGGTTTCGGAAAGTAGTCTGCTTCGTATTTTTACGCAGAATCCCTATTTAAACGAACCAACAGTTCCGGTAAAGCAGTTGTATGTTACCTTTTTGGCTACCGAACCGACTGCCGAAAACAGTCTGCGCCTCGAACCGGAATTTGTACATCCCGATACTTTTCAGATGGCAACCGACCGACGGGCGTTGTATCTGAATTATGTGAATTCGGCCGGAAATTCCAAAATGACCAATAATTGGATTGAAGGCAAACTTAAAGTAACGGCAACTTCCCGCAACTGGAATACGGTAACAAAGTTGATCGCTTTGTTTGAATCCCGAAAAAAATAATACACGAAAAGAAATCGGAACGGATGTTAAAAAATAAAATTTGAACAGCTGTCGGTTTGTTTTACTTTTGACAGATAAAGCAGCAAACCATGAACCGATTTGACCGCATTACGGCAATTTTAATTCAGTTACAATCCAAAAGAGTAGTAAAAGCGCAGGATCTGGCCGATAGGTTTAATATTAGCCTTAGGACGGTATACCGCGATATTCGTACGTTGGAGGAAGCCGGAGTACCGCTTTACGGAGAAGCCGGTGTAGGCTATTCTATTGTCGATGGTTATCGATTGCCACCGGTTATGTTTACTCAGGACGAGGCAATGGCTTTTATTACGGCGGAAAAATTGATGGAAAAACTGTCTGAAACGGCAATTCAAAATAACTTCCGGTCGGCGATGTATAAAATCCGGTCGGTTTTACGAGGTTCGGAAAAAGACCTGGTAGAAGGACTGGAAGATCATATCCATGTTCGCAAAAAGAAAAAAAATACAACTACAGCACCGGATAACAGTCTGGATATACTGCTAAAAGCCATTTCGGAAAAGCGCATTGTAAAAATGACCTATCGCGCTTTTGGAAACGAAGAGAATACGGAGCGGCTCCTCGAACCCATCGGGATTTACTACGAAAACGAATACTGGTATACGGTTGGCTATTGTCATTATCGCTCGGATTACAGGCACTTTCGAGCCGATAGGGTGGTGTCGATTCTTTTAACTGAAGAAGCTTTTCGCAAAGAACATTCTTCTCTTCAGAAATATCAGGAGCAGATCAAACAGGATTTGCATTTCAAAAGAGAAAGAGTGGTGATTAGGATCGATAAAACCATTGGAATGTATTTGCAGGAACGAAAGCATTATTATGGATTTGTGAGTGAAAAGATCGACGGCAACGAAATCGAAATGACTTTCCTGACCGAATCATTATACGAAGGTTTCGCCCGTTGGTATATTATGTTTGCCGATTATGCCGAAATCCTGGAACCGGCCTCATTAAAAGTGCGTGTAAAAGAGCTGGCCGAAAAAATTTTACAAAAAGAATAAACTTTAAAAACCTGCTGACATAGGGTTGTCACCAACCGGTTGTTCCTTTGTATTGTTAAACAAAAAAACGATACATTATATGAAACTAATCACATTGTTACAGGAAGAATTAGTACAGGAAGCAGCAACAACCCGAAAAATGCTTTCCATCGTACCCACCGAAAAATTAGACTGGCAACCACACCCAAAAAGTATGAAAATGGGAGTATTGGCAGCGCACATTGCCGAACTAACGGCATGGGTGGAAATGGTACTAACAACCAGTGAACTTGATTTTGCAAACAATCCGTACGAACCGAAAGAGGTAAAAAACACGGCTGAATTGTTGGCGTTTTTTGAAGAATCGCTTGAAAAGGGGAAAAAAGCATTGGAAGATAACGACGAAGAAGAATTCTGGGAAGAATGGACGTTGCGCAACGGGGATCAGATTTATAAAACCTCATCCAAATATGAAGTAATCCGTATGTGTTATTGTCAGATTGTACACCACCGTGCGCAGTTGGGCGTTTATTTACGATTGTTAAATATTCCGATTCCGGGAAGTTATGGTCCAAGTGCCGATGAAGTAATGATGTAAGGTTTTTATAAGCCGGTTACTAAAATAAAAATGAAAAAGCGCCTGTAAAGGCGCTTTTTTTATGTTTGAACTAAGATGAAGACTTTAAAAACATATCGTTTAGTGACGGCTTACCATTACTTTTCGGGTAACTGTCGAATAGTCGTTGCGTTCCAGAACGATAAGATATAAACCGGTCGGAAGATTGGCTACATTAATATTTGTACTTGGTTTTGTTTGGAATTGCTTAACGATTTGTCCATTTGTATTGATCATTGTACCTTTTTTAAAAGTACCATTTTTAATTTTAAGAGTAATATTGTTTTTTGCCGGATTAGGCCATATTTGTATCGACTCTTTTTTATCCGGATGATCATTGGTTGTTATGTTTAGAGTAGGCTCTGCAGGTGTTGAAGGATCGGTTACTACTACAGGATCATCAGGATGTGTAGGTTCAGTTGGTTCAACAGGTGTTGTAGGATCGGTTACGACTACAGGATTATCAGGATGTGTAGGCCCGGTTGGTTCTTCAGCCTCGATAACGGTATCTGAAAGTATTGCTATTCTTTTTCCATTGGCTCCTACAGCATAGATGTCGACAGCATTTTCGGGGAAAAGAACCATCGTTGTGTTGGCTTTAGTATCGCCTGTAGCATAAGTTGTGATAAAAAGTACTTCATTGCTAGCATCAATGGTCTCGAAAGCTACTGCGTTTTTCCAGATGTTATGGGCTATTTTATAATAGGTTTTTCCGGGAACTGTGGTGTTGTCAATTATAAAACCGGTGTTAGGAACGCCTTCCACAGCCAGGTTATTTTTGTACATATGCAGGTTTTTGGCGGTAATATAGTGTATTACCGGTGATTGTGGTTTGGGGTAATTTTTACTGGCGACATAGGCTTTTGTAGCATCAATGTCGGCTTGTGTAATGGTGATTCTGGCGGAAGTATAATCGCCAACCATTTCGTCAATTGGAACAAGGAATCCGGTTTTTGTAAAAAAGACGGTTAAATCCTGTTGTACGGCATCGCTTACGAATTTAACGAAATTCATTATTTGTTCGCCGTTATTGTAATTGGTAGTGGTATTACGGATTGTTTGTGCTGTAATCCCGAGCCAATTTGCATAGTCGGTATTGCCCGTTATATCGCTATCGGCCATTACCTGTTCCAGAGTTGGCGCATTCACACCAGCACCGGCAATAGCATAATAAAGTTGTAATTGCCAAAAAGGTATTAATCTTGAAAAAACATTGTGAGAATCGGGACTACTCATGATGTTTTGATGTTTTCGGCCGAGTTCGTTATAACAAATATTGTACAGATTGCCGGAAAATGAAACACCCCTATAGGAATTGTTTTGTGTTTCCAGTCGGGTTAGTTTCGTATGTCCCAGTATATAAGCAGCGTAAGCCGAGTAAATATTGTTGGTAACCTCGGTGGTGCCAGTCCATCTTAATCCGTTTAGTATTTGATTTTGATGTCCGAATTCATGAGAAATTCCCCATAGGTCCATTTTTTTTACTGAAGTGAGTGCTTCTTCACCCCAGCTAAGATCAAAATGAGCACCAACACCACCAGCATACCACCCTCCTTTAGATTCTACCCAGCCAAACATTTTATTGCGCGGAACAAGATCGTATTTTACGAGCCCAATGTGATAAAATTGCAGGTTTATAATGGAATTCCATGTATGGAGTAGTTCTTTTATGGTAAAAAGAGCATTGTTTTGCAAGGGGACTTTGCTTATGTTTACAGTGAAATACTCGCCAACTAGGTCTATCTTTGGATATATTGAGTTGGATATTATTTCTATCCAGTCACTAAATGAATCGTTATAAGAATAAAAACCGTTTACAGCCCCGGTGACAATATTGATTTTTACACCGGGTAAACTGGAATCGTTACTATAATATTGGATATAGGAGAGTCCTTTTTTCTTAATTGTAAATTTGTTTATTCCGGGTTTGAGTGGATAACTATGTTGTTCACCTGTATTTTCATTTGCAAAGTCTCGTACGATTAAAGAAATCTGTCCCTTGTTACTATCATAATCAGCAACGAATATAACAGCAGTACTATTCGTTTCAAATACAATACCTGTAGGGTTTTGAAAGGCACTATATGCAAAAGCATTTTTTATAATAGATCTTGTATTCCAAGGAGCCGGTATTGCTTTGTATTGCTGTACTCTAAATTTTAACCAGTAGGAACCATTGAATAAACGTTGTGCCAGTGTTTTAAAAAAGGGATTGGAGATGGAGTCAATATCGCTTTCTGTGACGCCAGGCTGCAAGTTGGAACACAACGAATCTGTGAAAATATGCGGATAGCTGCTTCCATCTTCTCTTTTATGGTAGAATTCAATTTCTGCAGCACTTGCAAAATTGTTAAATGCATTCAATACGGTTATTCGCACTTGTGCCGGATTGTGGAAACTATCTGGGAATACGATTTTAGATGCTGTACTTTTTAAGCCACAGTCATATTCTTCTAGCAGCGTCTGGTAATCGCCGGTTGCGGTTCGGGCTTCTACTTTGATACGCCCGAATACGCCATTTTTATTTCCTTTTCTGGGGTGATATATGATATAATCTATTTGGTCAACATCTGTAAAATTATATTCGAGTGTAATAGGTAAAGTCTTGTTACTATAGTTGGAATGGTATAAAGTAGTATAATTTCCGTCAAAAGATTTCTCGATGTTTTCACCGGGCTGATAATTCGAGGCACTTCCATGATGAACAGGTAGTTTAATATCGCCAAGGTGGCTTAGCATAGCGGGATCTATAGTAAAGTTGTCCGGAATACTTTCTGCTTGCGGTTGATCGGAATAAAAATTCATTTCGGCCACACTGGAAAAATTATTATAAGCCGATTTTACGACAAATCGTATGACGTTAGGGTTGTTGATGCCATTTCCGGGTAGTTTTAGTGTTTTAATGTCTTTGGTTTGCTGCCAATCTACTGTGGCAAGCAATTGAAAAGTAAAAGGAAAATCATTTGAGCCCCATATTTCGACTTCGCCCCATTGGCCATCTTGCGATTCGTCCTGCCTTGGAGTGTATACGATCGTGTCAATATTTGGAGTATGGGTAAAGTAAAAATCCAAGGTATCAGACATAGTCGTTGTGTATTGTACGGTATGGTATAAAGTATTGATACGATGGTCGCAACTTCTGTAATGCTCCATTTTTTTTAAGGTTGGTGTCTTGGATCTGGTCGTGTAGGGTTTGATGGGAAATGACTGTGCGTTTGAAGAGTTTATTGTCAGTAAGGCTATGGTAACGAAAAGTGTAAAGTATAACTTTTTCATTGTATAGATAATTTAGATTACTTACAAAGATTAGACATTGAGTAGTGTTATTGTTTGTGGCTTATAGATAATGACTTGACAATGGCTGTCTTTGTCTATTCGTTTGGATAAAAAAGTTAAATCAGCAGATTTTGGGAATGACAAGTCGAATATACGGGAAGTAGTAAAATGAATATTTACAACACATTGTGATAAAATCAATAATTACTATTAAAACATTGAAATGATTGCTTTTTTGTTAGAAAAAACAGTTAAAGATTTGTTTTACTGTTATAATTTTAAATGGAATTAGTAAATTGCACGGCATATACAGGATGATTTCTCTCCTCACAAGAAGGAATATCAGATCACTAAACCAACACTATTTTACCATGTCAGTTTTAGAAAAAATCAATTCTGCTGAAGCAATTGCTCTGGAAGATAAACACGGAGCACATAATTATCATCCGCTTCCGGTAGTATTAAGCAAAGGAGAAGGTGTTTTTGTCTGGGATGTGGAAGGTAAGAAGTATTATGACTTTTTATCGGCCTACTCAGCCGTAAACCAGGGACATTGCCATCCGAAAATCGTTAACGCGATGATCGAACAGGCGCAAACATTAGCATTGACTTCAAGAGCGTTTTACAACGATAAATTGGGAGCTTATGAAAAATTTGTAACCGGTTATTTCGGATTCGATAAAGTATTACCCATGAATACCGGAGCCGAAGCCGTGGAAACCGCTTTAAAATTATGCCGTAAATGGGCTTATGAAAAAAGAGGAATTCCGGAAAATCAGGCGCAGATTATCGTTTGCGAAAATAATTTCCACGGAAGAACCACAACCATTATCTCTTTTTCCAACGACGAAAATGCCCGCAAGAATTTCGGGCCGTATACGGAAGGATTTATCCGTATACCTTATGATGACATCACTGCGCTGGAAAACGCGCTTAAATCGAATAAAAACATAGCAGGTTTCCTTGTTGAACCTATTCAGGGGGAAGCGGGAGTATATGTACCGGCCGAAGGCTATCTTGCCAAAGCAAAAGAATTGTGTGAAGCACACAATGCTCTTTTTATTGCCGATGAGGTACAGACGGGTATTGCACGTACCGGAAAATTACTGGCGGTACAACATGAAAACGTACAACCGGACATCCTGATTCTTGGAAAAGCTTTGTCGGGTGGTGCCTATCCGGTTTCAGCTGTATTGGCAAATGATGCGATCATGAATGTGATCAAACCTGGACAACACGGATCTACTTTCGGAGGAAATCCGGTGGCGGCTGCGGTTGCAATTGCAGCGTTGACCGTAGTGGAAGAAGAGCAGCTGGCTGCCAATGCCGAAAAATTAGGAACACTGTTCCGCGCTAAAATGAACGAGTATATTGCCGGAAGTTCGATCTGTACATTAGTGCGCGGAAAAGGACTTTTAAATGCTATAGTGATCAACGATACGGAAGAAAGTGATACCGCCTGGAACATCTGTATGGCACTACGCGATAACGGTCTTTTGGCAAAACCAACACATGGAAATATCATTCGTTTTGCACCGCCTTTGGTGATGACTGAAGAGCAGTTGTTGGACTGTGTTCGTATCATAACAACCACATTGAAACAATTCGAAAAGTAAAAAATAACTTAGAATATTGTTTACGTTTTAAAAGCAGCTTTCGGGCTGCTTTTTTATTGGGGTTATGGCAGCGAATAAGTTGGTGGTGTGGAAAAGGAGAGGAATGCGAAAGTTTACTATTTTTGAAGGAAATAAATTAAGTGATATGAAAACGATTTATATACTGTTGTTTTTCGGGATGGGTGCCTGGGCATTGTACGAACAAACACAACCCAATCCGAACATCTGGGTGCAGATAATAGCGGTGGTGATTTTCTTTTACGGGATGATGAAACTGATGGAGAAAGTGCCGGGCAAAAATCAGGAAGAGGAGGAAGGAGATGTTTGAAATAGGAGATCATGTTGCGGCACTGGATGAGGATATCAGTGGCGTGGTAAAAGAAGTGAAAAAGGATCAGGTTTTAGTGGAAACTAGCGATGGATTCTTGATGACATTTTTTGTCAACGAACTTATTAAAATGGATAAATCCAGTAAGTTAGATGTGTTTAGTTCAGGTATGACTTTAGATTCTGTTTTAAAAGAAAAAGAGCTGCCAAAAAAGCGTTCTTTTGTAAAGGAAAAGCGTTCCCGCAAGGATGATTTCGTGTTGGAGATCGACTTGCATATCGAAAAATTAGTGCCGTCAAAACGGGGAATGTCGAACTATGATATTCTGACTTTGCAGATGCAAACGGCGCAGCGACAAATCGAATTTGCGATAAAAAACAGGATACCAAGAATCGTTTTTATTCATGGTGTTGGCGAAGGCGTTTTAAAAGCCGAGCTGGATTTTTTACTCGGTCGCTACGACAATATTGTCTTCCAGGATGCCGATTATCAGAAGTACGGATTGGGCGCGACAGCGGTTTATTTTAAACAAAACGCGAGTCGGTAATGACATAAAAAAAGACCGGGTATAGCCCGGTCTTTTTTTTATTTTTAGAATAGTGTTGTATTAGTTTGTGGTGTAATCTCCGAAAGTATATTGCGGATGTGTGAAGGATTGCGTGCCTTTTTGGTAAACAATATTCTGGAATGTCAGGTTGTGTTTGTAGCCGATAACCGTCGTATTCGACGCGTCAAAAATCTCGGTTGTAACGATCGTAACGGTACCCTGAGTGGCGATCCATTCTTCGCTTAAAACGACCGGCGCGGTAGGGGTACTTCCGGCGCAGGCAACAACGGCGGAATAGTCCGGATTCGATCCGGCAACCGAAGTGGAATACATTCTGGAAATCACTTTTGCAGTGTCTCCCAAACTGATGGTTTGTGTTCCGGCTACACTCGGATACGAACCGGCTGGTAAATCTACCAATAAAAATTCGCCTCCGTTTTTAAGGTAAATTTTGTTGTCCGAACAATTTTGTGGAACCGCTCCCGGAAACGAAAAACTTAAGGTGTTATTGGCCGACGTATACGTTCCGAAAAGATATTCCGGAAACGAAATCGTCGAAGTATTGTTTGTAAACTGAACGTTTTTAAATTTAATCAAATGACTATAGCTGATTCGGGTCGATAAGGAGGTGGCATCAACAGTTGGAATCATGGAAGTGGTTACTTCAACGGTTCCTCCGGGTCTTACATTGTACTCATCTACTACCGATGGGCTGGATGGCGGTATGGTCGCGCAGATGGAAGAAGAGGTTACACCACCCGAATACGAACGATAGATAATATCGGTCGGATAAAGCAGTGTGTAGGCTCTTGGCGTATTGAGAGGTGTCTCTTCATTTTTAAAAAACGTAGGACTGATGTTTAAAAGCATTAACTGATTACCGCTGGTTTTCAATAAAATATCATTGTTGGAGCATTTTTGAACGGCAACACTGCCAAAATCAAAGGTTTCCACGACAATATCACCGTCGTCACAGCTATTCAGAAGGAATAAGCATACAAATGCGCTAAAAACTTTTTTCATTTGATTATAGAATTTGCAACAAAAGTAACTTTTTTTGTATTTACTATGGACGGATCGGATGAAATTCAACTTAATTGCTATATTTGAAACTCATAACTAACCTAAATCAAGTTCTTGTACTTATGGAAGTATCGCCAACAAAGACCAACTACCCGGCGCTGTATACCCTGATTAACGTGTTTTTTTTCTGGGGTTTTATCGCTGCGGGAAACAGTATTTTTATCCCCTTTTGTAAACATTATTTTTCACTCGACCAATTCCAGTCCCAGCTAATCGATTTTGCCTTTTATACGGCCTATTATATGGGAGCCTTGTTGTTGTTTATCTTCGGAACCTTCAAGGGAAGAGATGTCGTTGGAAACTGGGGATATAAAAAGAGTATTGTCTACGGACTTTTGTTTTCGGCTTTAGGAGCCGGGGCGATGATTGTAGCGGTGGAAAGCAATATATACCTCGGAATGTTGGTAGGTCTTTTTATCGTGGCACTTGGTTTTTCATTGCAACAAACAGCGGCAAATCCGTTTGCCATTTCGCTTGGTGATCCTAAAACGGGAGCCAGTAGGGTGAATCTCGGAGGCGGGATCAATTCGTTCGGAACCACTATCGGGCCGATCATTGTAGGGCTTGCTTTATTCGGAACGACTGCATCGGTAACTGACGAACAGATCAAACACCTCGAACTGGACAAAGTTATATTGTTGTACATCTGCGTAGGATTGTTGTTTCTGGGTGCGGCTGCCATGTTCTATTTCTCGAAAAAAGTACCGGCCGGAATCTCAAACGAACCGATGGAGAAAGCAGGTAAAGCGATGCGCTTTCTGATTGTAATGACGGTATTACTGGTCTTTATTTTTGTACCGGTTTTTAATAGCTATAAAAGCGAAGAAGCACGGAAAATAGAAGTACTCAAAAAAGAAATCAAAGCAATAAAAGCTACTATTTCGGTGGATGACGATCATGTTCAGGCCGATCATGTGGTAAAAAAAATAGAAGCGGAGATCGCTGTGCTTAAAGGGCCACTTGAAAAAAAGAGAATGTTCTGGTTGTCCGGAGGACTACTGGTAATTATCGGTGGATTGTTATTTGTGAAACAAAGTGCCGTGAAAAAAAGCGAAGGATGGGGTGCGATGCAATATCCGCAATTGGTTTTGGGGATGTTGGCCATCTTTACCTATGTAGGCGTGGAAGTAGCTATTGGAAGTAACCTTGGCGAACTACTCGGACTTAAGGAATTCGGAGGGTATAAATCCTCCGAAATAGCGCCTTATGTTTCCATGTACTGGGGAAGTTTGATGATCGGGCGTTGGGCCGGAGCGATCAGCGTGTTTAATTTAAGTCAGACAAAAAAACTAATCGCGTTAATCGTAGTGCCATTAATCGCATTTGTGATTGTTATACGACTCAATATTTTGGTAGGTCAGGATGTGGAGCCGCTGTATTATTATGTGATTTGCGTAGTGGCGCAGATCGGTGCTTTCTTCCTGAGTAAAGACAAACCGGCAAGAACCCTGATGGTTTTTGGATGTATGGGACTTATTGCTATGGTAACCGGACTTATGACGGAAGGTATTGTTGCAATTTACGCCTTCCTGGCGGGTGGTTTGGCCTGTAGTATCATGTGGCCGGCTATTTTTAGCCTTTCCATTATGGGATTGGGAAAATACACGGCACAAGGATCGGCTTTTTTGGTGATGATGATTTTAGGAGGTGGTATTATTCCGCCTATTCAGGGGAAATTGGCCGATATTATCGGAATTCATAATTCGTATGTGATTCCGGTGATTTGTTTTGCCTACCTGACTTTCTTTGCGATCATCGTAAAATCGATACTGGCCAGACAAAATATAGATGTGGATTCGACAGAAGTGAAAGCCGCACATTAATAGATTAAGAAAAAGCTAAATTCAGATTCGGAGCAGGGGAAATCGTTACCTTTGCTCCGAATTTTATTTTCTGATGAAAGCAACAAAATACTACCTGGCTGCTTTTGTAGCCTTTTTGATCTGGGGATTTTTTAGCCTCGGATTAAAACCAATCCATGATTATCCCTCACTGGATATTTTGTTTTACCGCGTCTTTTTAGGGGTGGTATTAATGTCGTTGATCAATATAGTATTTCGCAGAAGTATCATCAAAAAAGACTGGGCTAATTTTAAAAATATGCTACCCAATCATAAGCGACAGATCTTGTTTTTGACGTTGGGAGGTTCCGTTTTGTTAATGGCAAACTGGTTCTTTTTTATCTTTGTGATGAATCATGTGAGTGTCAAGGCGGCTTCATTTGCCTATCTGGTATGTCCTATTCTGACAACCGTTTTTGCCTATTTTATACTTCGCGAAAAGCTGAGTAACGCGCAATGGACAGCCGTAGGAATTAGTGTTTTTAGTTGTGTATTGTTATCGTACAATCACTTTATGGATATTTTTTACAGCCTGATTGTAGCGGCGACCTATGCGTTGTATCTCGTGAGCCAGCGAAAAAATAGTGAAATGGATAAATTCCTGCTGTTAAACATACAGCTGTTGGTAGCCGGAATTTGTATGTTGCCGTTTTATCCGGTTTATAGTGGCGCTTTGCCAACAGAAGGTTTGTTTTATGGTTATTTGTTGATCATTGTTGTAGTGTTCACGATAATACCATTGTTTTTAAATTTGTATGCGTTAAAAGGAGTTAGCTCGGCAACGGTGGGAATCATGATTTATATCAATCCGATTATCAATTTCCTGTTGGCGGTTTTCTATTTTAAAGAACCGGTAAGTGTACAACAATTGTCGGCCTATTCATTGATTTTGGTTTCGATTGTGGTTTTTAATGAAAAGTTACTCTTCAGACGGCATAAAAAACAGTTAGAAGTATAATTATGAAAAAAGTATATCTGGATAATGCATCCACCACGGCGATCCGACCGGAAGTGGTTCAGGAAATGGTAAGTGTTTTAACGGAAGACTACGGAAATCCGTCATCGACACATAGTTTTGGTCGAAGTGCCAAAGTATTACTGGAAACGGCTCGAAAGTCGATTGCCAAACAGCTAAATGCGAATGCGCAGGAAATTATCTTTACGTCTTGTGGTACGGAAGCCGATAACTGGGTATTGCGTTCGGCGGTTAAAGATTTAGGTGTACGTCGCATCATTACCTCCAAAATAGAGCATCATGCCGTGTTGCATACGGTGGAAGTGCTCCAACACGAATATTCCATTTCGGTCGATTATGTAAACGTATTGCCAAATGGCGGAATCGATTTCGCACATCTGAGCGAATTGCTGGGACAGGAACAGAAAACACTGGTGAGTTTGATGCATGTCAATAACGAAACCGGAACAATCCTGGATTTGGAAAGAACCGGACGTATCTGTAAACAATACGGCGCTTATTTTCATTCGGATACGGTACAGTCGATTGGTAAAATGGAAATGGATCTGCAAGAGTTACCGATTGATTTCTTAGCGGCGAGTGCCCATAAATTTCACGGACCAAAAGGAGTGGGATTTGCATTTGTTCGTAAAAATACCGGAATCCAGCCGCTGTTATATGGCGGTGAACAGGAAAAAGGATTGCGCGCCGGAACCGAAGCGGTACATCAAATCGTTGGAATGGCGAAAGCATTAGAATTGTCGTATGTCAATTTGGAAACTGAACGCAATCAGATCACCGAACTCAAGCATTACCTTATAGACGCGTTGCATACTGCTTTTCCGGGTACGCAGATCAATGGAGGTGAAAATGGATTTTATAATATTGCAAATGTATTGTTGCCTTTTTCTAACGATAAAACCGCGATGATACTGTTTAATCTCGATATGAAAGGGATTGCCGTTTCGCGTGGAAGCGCTTGTCAGTCGGGAAGTATCAAACCGTCGCATGTATTGGCTGAAATACTTTCGGATGACGATCTGAAAAAACCAAGCTTACGAATTTCATTAAGTCATTTCAATACAAAAGAAGATATCGACTTGTTGGTGGAAGCGCTGAAAACAGTGTAAACTTTTTCTTTCGGATTTCTGATTTAGTCTTATTTTTGCGGCCTGATAAAAAAATATGAAAAAAGTAATTATGGCTGTTGCGGCCGTTTTTGGATTTGTATTACAGTCTGGTGCGCAGCAAAAAGGAGATGTAGAACTCGGAGCGAATCTGGGTTTTAATTATGCAACGGTGCAAAAAGGAAGTGAAGAGACAAAAGAGCACTATGGTATGAATGCGGGAGTGTCGGTCGATTATTACTTTTCAGATCAATGGAGTGTCAAAACAAAATTGACCTATGATCAAAAAGGATGGAATCGGGGATCAATCTATTTAATAGATACACCCTATATTACCTATGGAACCAATTACGATCTGGATTATCTGACAGTTCCGGTAACCGCAAGCTGGCATTTTGGAAAAAAGCGCAACTGGTACCTGGATCTTGGTCCTTATGTGGGCTTTTTATTAAGTGCGAAAGATTCGCGGTTTAAACGGGATGTAAAAGAGTATTTTAATCAAACCGATTGGGGGGTGGCTTTGGGAGTTGGACTTAAAATCCCGGTTACAGACAAACTTAAATTGTTTGTAGAATGCGATAGTCAATCCGGTTTTTCTGATCTGGCTCAAAAAAAAGAGGATAAGTCGTACCGAAATTCCAGAGTTGCGTTGAATGTAGGAATGAATTTTACAATAAAATAAGACAGAATAAAATATAAAAAAAGGGATACTTGTTTTTTCAGGTATCCCTTATTTGTTTATTTTTTATAGATATCCGGACGGTGAATCTCCATCCATTTCTCCGGACTGGCAATAGGTTTCCATCCGTATTTTTGGTACAACTCATGCGCATCGGCGGTTAGTAAGATCCAACGTCGTAAATCCTGTAATTCCGGATGTGACATAATGGTTTCCATAAGCCATTTCGATAATCCCTGACCGCGATAGGCTTCCAGTACAAAAACATCACCCAGATAAGCCATAGTCGAAAAATCGGAAATAACTTTGGCATAACCCACTTGTTGATCATTATGGAAAATGCCGAAGCAAAGCGCGTTTTCAATCGATTTCTGGATACGGGCTACCGGAATGTCTTTACTCCAGTACGATTCCTGCGACAGGTAATGGTGAATAACAGCGATGTCCAGTTTGGATTTGTCGGTGGAAATGGTAAAGGCACCTTTGGTTTGCGTGATAATTTTCATTCGTATAAAGGATTTGGTTGTAAAGAATCCGCCTGAACGATTGGGTCGTTGAAACGAAGCGTGGATTAATGGTTATAAAGTTACGTATTTGTAGTAAAATCGGAAGAAAATGATCAAATGATTTTAATTGAAAAATTGGAGGTTAAGCCGGTATGAAGCCAATGGTTTGCCAGCGTTAATAAAGGTTTAAAGTGGGTTTAAATTTTTAAGTTTTCAAAGGAATGCCTATTTTAGCATTTCAATAGAAAACAGATGATTTCAGAAGCGCAATTTCAGCACGAACTAGATTTGATCATTACCAATGCCATCCGCGAAGACGTAGGAGACGGTGATCACAGTTCGTTAGCCTGTATACCGGAATCGGCTACCGGAAAAGCAAAATTATTGGTAAAAGACGACGGTATTTTAGCCGGAGTGGAATTTGCCCGTATGGTGTTTCAATATGTCGACCCGGCTTTACAGATGGAGGTATTTATTTCGGATGGAACGCCTGTAAAATATGGCGATGTAGCGTTTCATGTTTCCGGAAGTTCGCAGTCGATACTAAAAGCAGAACGACTGGTGCTAAATGCGATGCAGCGTATGAGTGCAATCGCAACGAAAACCAAAGTATTTGTTGCTCTTTTGGAAGGTACCGGAACCAAAATTCTCGATACGCGTAAAACCACACCGGGAATCCGTGCGATCGAAAAATGGGCGGTAAAAATAGCCGGTGGCGAAAACCATCGTTTTGCATTATATGATATGATTATGCTAAAAGACAATCATATTGATTTTGCCGGCGGAATTACCAAAGCGATTCAGAAAACAAATGCCTATCTGGTAGAAAAAAATCTCAATCTTAAGATTATTGTCGAAGCGAGAAACCTGAACGAGGTACGTGAAATCTTGGAAAACGAAGGGGTTTACCGTATACTGTTGGATAATTTTAACTACGACGATACGCGTAAGGCTGTTGAAATGATTAACGGAAAATGCCTGACGGAGTCATCCGGTGGAATCAACGAAGAAACCGTGCGTCATTATGCCGAGTGTGGTGTAAATTATGTTTCTTCCGGAGCGCTAACGCATTCTATTTATAATATGGACTTGAGTCTGAAAGCGATTTAATTTGTATATTACATCAGAAAATAACACGAAAACGAAACGATAGCGTAGTGTCAAAAGAAATCGAAGAACAAATTGAGAAAATACCGGTACTGAACAAGTTGATGGCTTTTATCAAAACGATAAAAGTTCCCGGGCTTGAAGGGCTATCCTTGTATGACTTGTTGGAGTTGTATGGAATCGGTATTGCCAAAGGTGCTTTCTCGTACCGCGCGGGTGCCATTGCTTTTAGTTTCTTTATGGCGCTTTTTCCGTTTGCCCTTTTTATACTAAACTTAATACCGTATATCCCGTTAGAAGGATTTCAGGAGGATTTTTTAAAGTTCGTATCCGATAGTGTACCACCAAATACGTATGGTGCTGTCGAAGCGATCCTGATGGATATTATGAATAATAGTTATAAAACACTCCTTTCGTCGGGATTCTTTTTGTCGATATTTTTAATGTCCAACGGCTTAAATGCAGTTTTGGGAGGGTTCGAATCGTCGTATCATATTACGATTACACGAGGTTATTTCCGACAATATGCGGTGGCTATCGGATTGTCGATTATCTTTTCCTTTTTCCTGATTGTGACGGTTGCGGCCATTGTCGTGTCGGAGGTGGTGATCCAAATGTTGTCCAATCGTTTGCTATTGGATGATGTGTTGTTTATTCAGCTGGCGCGATATGCTTTTATCCTGATCATGTTGTTTGTATCGGCTTCTTTCCTGTTTAAATTCGGAACAAGAGAAACCAAACAGATTCCGTTTTTTAATGCCGGAGCCATCTTTACTACGATTTTAGTGGTGGTTTCTTCGTATGTATTTGGAATTTATGTGGTGCGGTTTGCACGGTATAACGAACTGTATGGGTCGATTGGTACACTTCTTGTATTGATGTTTTATATATGGATAAACTGTATGATCTTGTTGCTTGGATTTGAATTAAACGCGACTATTAACAAATTAAAAAGAAAAAATTTATATATTTAACAAAACGAAAAAACTATAATTATGAGAAAACAACTTTTAACGGTATTTTTTGTAGCATTTGTAGGACTGTTCACCGCACAGGCACAAGGCGTGGTAGGTAAATGGAAAACAGTTGACGATGAAACCGGTGAAGCGAAATCAATAGTGGAAATCACAGAATCCGGAGGAAAAATCTACGGTAAGGTGGTGGAGATTTTAAATCCGGCAAAGAAAAATGCAAAATGTAAAGATTGTTCCGGTGAAGATAAAGACAAACCGATCTTGGGATTAACCATTATTAAAGGATTGAAAAAATCCGGCGACGAATATACCGATGGAAAAATCCTGGATCCAAACAAAGGAAAACTGTATAAATGTACCGTAAAATTAGACGGTAACGATAAGTTAAATGTTAGAGGATATGTGGGTATTTCGTTAATCGGAAGAACCCAGACCTGGTCAAGAGTAAAATAAATAGCTTTTAAACAGTATAAAAAAAAAACACTTCTCCCGGGAAGTGTTTTTTTATGGTCAGCTGTTATCTTTGTAATTTAAAACAAACCGATGTCTTATTTTGTAGAAGTTGTCTTACCGTTAGCTCTGGATAAAACCTTTACCTATCAGGTTTCCGAAGCCGAATATGAATTCCTTCAAAAAGGGATGCGTGTAGCGGTGCCTTTTGGTAAAAACAAAAGCTATACGGCATTGGCAATCGACTTGCATCGGAACGAACCGCTATTGTATAAGGCGAAGGAGATTCATCAGATATTGGATGAGGTGCCTGTGGTAAACGAATTTCAGATTGAACACTGGAAATGGGTAGCCGATTATTATATGTGTGG
>NZ_JASLCE010000023.1 GCF_030146175.1 Flavobacterium sp.
TTGGTTAGAATACATGCCTGTCACGCATGGGGTCGCGGGTTCGAGTCCCGTCCAGACCGCCAGTAAAAAAAGCCTCTCATATCGAGAGGCTTTTTTATTTTATATGGGTTTACTTTGAAATGATTATTCGATATGAATAACGCCTACAGCGATAGCAATCGCATTAATTTCCTTCCTGTGTAACTGAAAAGGTAGGAATTCCGGATTTTCGGAAACGGCCAAAATATGGTCATCGTCTTTTCCTTCCAAAACTCTTTTAATTAATATGCCTTGTGTGGTGCTTATGATATAAATATGATTCCATTGTAGAAAGCTGTCAAGTGGAATTCTTTTGCAGGCGATCATATCGCCGCTATTGTATTTGGGAAGCATGGCATTTCCTTTTACGCTGACTAAGAAATCGACATCTTTAAAAGTTGGAACATGGTATTTTTCAAGAATATGTTCCGAAGCAATAAAAGCTTTGTATTTGATTTTGGTAAAAGCAGTTTCGGTAATCAATGGGATTAATGCTGCATTTTTGAGTGATATGCTGTCGAAACTAGCGTCGCTATGAGGTAATGGATAGCTGTTGTTGTTTTCGTTTGTGATAGCATTTGGATCGGAGTTATTGTATAAGTTATCTTTTCGGAACATTTTTCCATTGCCCATTAGGAGCCATTCGGGTGAAATATCGGGAAAAGCTTTTAAAATGTTGTTTAGTGTATCGTCTTTCAGGCTTGCGGTTCGTTTAATCGCAGTCTGAATGGAATTGTTTGACATATGGATTTTCTTTTCAAAACCACTAATGGAAAGACCGTAATACCGGATTATTTCTTTGACACGTTCTATAGGCTTCATATAAACAAGATTAAATTCAGGCAATGGTTTGTTTTGGAGGAGGGCTATTTTGTTTTGAATAAGCTAAAAATAGTAGTTTCCTTTAAGGAAACAAAGGTGTTAATATGTAAAGTTATAAAAAATAAATAAAACAGTTTGCTGCTGGTCAACGAATAACTTCTTTTTTTAAGAATATAACATATGGTCATTTGAAGTGAAAAAAGGCGGGAATAAAAGTTTTCTTTTTTGAAACTTTCTACGTCAAAAGAATGGCTACTATAGTAATAGCGATAAAGTTAATTTCCTTTTTATGTAGCTTAAAAGGTTGGAATTCCGGGTTCTTGGATACGAACTCAATAGGGTTTGTCGTCTTTTAAATCGCTAACACGTTTTATGGTAGTCTGAATGGAATTGTTGGACATTTGGATCTTTTTTTAAAACACGGATGGAAAGGTTGTGGTAGTAGGTTATTTCTGTAATGTATTCTGTTGGTTTCATATAAGAATTGTTTTAAACGATATTCTTGCTTTTTTTAGAATATTGCTTTATATTTAGAATGAAGTTCGTATACGGGCTTTATTGTTTGAAGCAAAAAAATCAATATATAAAGTTATGGAAAAAAGCAAGTATAATAAATATAATGTTCTGGTAATTAACAGACTTTCAGAAAAATATGGATTTACAGGGTATTATATTCGACAGTGTCTAAGAGGAGATAGAAAAAATTTAACGGCTGATCAATTGAGAAAAGAGTATAATATGCTTAGTAAAGCTATTACGAAGTTGTTGAAAGAAAGCTAAATAGGTGAAAAAACATTGTGATAGGATTGATGTTATAAAATAAAAGGTGCTTTTATAGTGCGGATACGTTGTGGCTGCTCAGTTTTAATTTTATAAATATCAAAATGTTTTTTGTGATTTTAAAGTGTAAATTCAAAATAAATATATTAAAATGTAACAATTGTCTTTAAAAAGTGTATTTTTGCCTTTGAATTGTTAAATAATATCATCAAGTGTTATATAATATTGCAGACTACATAGCTGTACAGCTATGAAACCTACAGTCTATGCAATAGACCGTTTATCCCCCCGGATTTCCTAAATAAAGGAATTGCATTTAAGAACATTTCTTCCCTCAAACCGATCGCGAAATGACTCCGATAAGTCCAAAGTTATTGTAGTCTGGTATAAAAACAACTTAGAGCTGATTTTGTATGAAGTGTTACCTTTTCTTTTTAGGGTTCCTTGGTTTTTTGCCGTTGGCTTATAGTCAGTCAAAAGAGGCGGAATTCGACAATATGTTTCAAAAAACATTGCGTTTGGATGCAATGGCTTCACCGGAGGCATTAATCGAAGGAATAAAAGCAATTACGTATGCCGAACAAATCAACTATAAACCAGGAATTGTAAAAGGAACATTTTGGATATGTGAACTTTATATTCGAAATGGGAGCGATGCTCAGGCCTTATTATTTGCTGTAAAGGCCGAAAAAAGTGATGCTTTTTCCGATGTTACTAACATGGTCAAATTAAAACGTATCAAAGCCAAAAGCCTGATTCGGATGGGTTTTTACGAAGAAGCTGAAAAAACACTGAATGACGCTTTGTCTTATGTCATAAAACTACAGGAAAACAAACATAGTTGCTGGTTAAAAGGAGCAATTTATGCCGATATAGGGACTAATTATGCCGAAAATGAGGAAACGCAACATCGTGCAATAGAATACTATCAGAAAAGTCTGCAATTGTTTCAAAAAATGGATGACTCCGATCAGCTCAAACCACAATATACCTTTTGGGTATTGGTAAAAATAGCATCGTTATATAGAAGGCAACGACAGTTGGCCAAAGCACAACAGTATTTAAAAAAAGCGACATCATATATCGATTTTCTGAAAAATGATATGGGAAAAGCAGAATATTTTTATAATCAGGGTATTGTTTGTAATGCCAACGATGATATAAAAAAAGCCAAACAATATTTCCAAAAAGCCCTGCAAATCGTAAAGCGGGAATGTAAAATAACCTGCAAAAAAGAACTGTATTATCAGCTGTTTAAAGTCTGTCAGAATTTGAATAACAAAGATAGCTGCCGCTATTACAGGCAACAATATATGTTGTATAGTGACAGTCTGCACCAAATGTATAAAAAAGATGCCAGTGTGGCGCTGCGTTTTTTTGAAGAAGAAAAACAATACGAAATAAAGGAACGCTCCTTTCATTATTTTTTGGGAGTACTCTTCTGTATGCTGATAATGCTTATTGGTAGCTCAAAATTATTCCGCGATCACAGGAAATTTAAAATATTAAAAAAAGAAAAAATAGCAATAGAGGAGCAATTGCAAAAAAGCGAAAGTAATCTGGATCTGTTAAAAAAGAAAAATAGTCCGTTAGCCAATACCACTATTGAGCTTGATCGACTTGTTAGAGAAGGAAGTCCGGTTTTTCTGATGGAGTTTAAAAAACAATTTCCGGATTTTTACGATCGGTTGCTGCTGTATAATTTTGATATTGAGGTTGACATGAAGTTTTGTGCTTTGATGCGACTGGATTATACCACAGCACAAATGGCCGATTATACCAAAAGCTCGATCCGGGCAGTTGAATCAAAGAAATACAGAATCCGAAAAAAACTGGATATTCCACGGGATAAAAATATTTATGAATGGTTTCAGGAATTCTAAAATGAAAGAAATGAAAAAAGTGTTTTTATACTACATGATAATGATGATTTCAGGATCTGCTTATGCTCAGGGTTATTCAAAAACACAAATTGATCAAATGATAGAAGAGATCAGTAAGATGGCAAATAGTGAACCGGATAAAGTATTGCCGGCAAGTTTTGATTGCTATAATTATTCAAAAAATATTGGTTATAAAGAAGGGATGGCTAATAGTTTGTTGCTAACCGGTAAAGGCTTGTTGTCGTTGGGACAATACGATGCCGCTTTGGAATATGCCGCTAAAAGTGAAGCAATTGCAGGGAAGCAGCATTACAGTGAAATAATGTGTGAAGCCTGTCGGTTGGAAGCAGAATGCTATCGGTCGTTGGGAGTTGAATATCAGGTTTATAAAATGCTGCAAAAAGCCATGAGGTTTACGGCAGATATCCAGGATCGAAATAAGCAATACCATGAAAGAGGATCTGTTTTTAGTGACATGGCACATTATTACGAACGAATGGAAAAGCAGGATTCAGCTTTGGTTTATTATGAAAATAGCGATAATGTTTTTAGCATGATGAAAACCGGATACATCAAAAATAGGGAGCGTTCATTGGCAGCTTCCGGAATGGCTATGATTTGTATGGAGAAAGAACAATACGACCTGGCTGAGCTGTATCTTAAAAAAGCAGAAGATCTGGCTGGACATACAAACGGCACCGAAATGCAGTTGAAGATCTTTCGAAATAAAGGAAAACTTGAAGGGGTTAAAGGAAATAACGAAAAAGCTATTGCGTATTATAACGATGCGCTGATTTTGGCAAAACAATTGAAAAAAAAAGAAGTACAGGCGCTTATTTACCATAAGCTATCGTTGTTATATGAAAAAACGGGAGAGGAAGAAAAAGCCATTCAGTGCTTTTTGGAGAGTCATAAAATAAGTGATCATCTGGAAAAAAACAAAATAAGTGTCCGGGAGTTACCGGTGAAATTAGTGGTTGAAAACACGGAACAACAATTTAAAAAAAATAGGACGGAAATTGTAGTAGCGCTGAGTTTTGGAATGCTCTTTATTTTGTTTTTAGTTGCGCGAATGATTTGGTATTATAAAAAAATGAAAGAAGGCCTATTGGCAATGAAACATACGGAAAACCAATTGAAACGTAAAAAAGCCTTTTTAGAAAAAGCAAAGCATATCGATGATGTAACGATCGAAAAAGTAGTGCAGTTAGGACTTAAAAATGACCCGCAGTTTCTAATACAGTTTGCCATTATACACCTGTCATTTTACGAACGGATGCTGGAGCTAAAACCATCCTTAAAAGAAGAAGAACTAAAAATAGGAGCCATGCGGAAATTAGGATTTTCTACAAAGGAAATCGCGATTATTACCGACGTCTCGGTACGGTCTGTGGAAGCACGGATATACCGGATCCGAAAAAAAATTAAAGAAGCTGTAGGCGAAGAAGAGCGGCATTGGTTTGAAATGATATAATAAAAAGTATTGTTGAAGGATAAAATTGTTATAAATGTTTAAAGTGTATTTTATTTTGATTTTTATGCTTTTATGCTTTTATGTTTTTTATTTTTATATAAAATCGTAATAAAGTGTAAATATGATAAAAAAATACATGCTGTATTTACCGGTGCTTACCTTCGGCGCATTACAGGCGCAGGAATTTGTGATCCGGGAAATGCCAAGTCTGATGAACGTCCAATATAGTTCGGTAGCTTTTGCCGACGTAAATGGTGATGGTAATGCAGATTTGCTGCTGAGTGGTGCCGATGGCGGTTATGCACTACGTTCCAATTTATATCTGAATGACGGACAGGGGAATTTTTCCGTATCCAACAATCCCGATTTAATGGTCATCCGGGAAGGTGCTACGGCCTTCGCCGATATCGATGGGGATGGCGATCAGGATTTACTGATTACCGGAATAACCGAAGTGGTAACGTCGGCCGGAAACTACGGAACCAGAGTAAAGTTGTACCGAAACAACGGAGCCGGTTTGTTTTCCGAAATTGCAAATCCGGGTTTGGAAGCCGTAAGTCAGAGTGCCGTCTTGTTCCGGGATATTGATAACGACGGTGATGTGGATCTGATTATGGCCGGACAAGGGGCGGGAGTGGCGGTTACTAATCTGTATGTTAACGATGGCAATGGTAATTTTACAGTAGCCAATGCCAATATACCTGCCAAAATGAATCTGATGTATTCGTCTATCGCAATGGCGGATATCGATAACGATGGCGATCCTGATTTGTTGCTAACCGGAATGGACGGAGCGGATAGTCAGATCAAAATGGCTTTATATAAAAACAACGGATTGGGCGTTTTTACCAAAGTAAATAACCCGGGAATTGAACCGATTTTTACCGGAGGAGCAGTTTTTGAAGATGTCGATAATGACGGAGATGTCGATCTGATGATGATGGGCGCAGATCCGTTATATGCAAAAGTTGGAAAATTATACCTAAACGACGGAAGCGGGAATTTTACATTAAAAGCGAATACTCCTTTTATCGGAGCGCAATACGGCGATGTGAAATTTGCCGATGTAAATAACGACGGTTTAAAAGATGTATTGATCACCGGATATAGAAACCCCAATACGCGTGCCGATTTATATATTAATAACGGAAACGCCGAATTTACAATGGCTACGGATATGCCTTTTATCGGAATGAATAACAGTGCGCTGGCTTTTGCAGATGTAGATAACGACAACGATATGGATTTGGTCATTACCGGTCAGAATTCGCCATTGGGAACCCTGACAAAATTATATATCAACCAAACCAATATGCTGTCGGTTGCTAATCCGAAGATGCAGGCTGTAAACATATATCCAAACCCGGCACAACATACGATTAACATACAAATCCCGGACGGAACGATGGTTGGCAAAATTGAAATATACGATAGCTTGGGGAAATTGGTTGTACAACAACAATCCGGACAATCGATAAGTGTTGAAAAATTATCCACGGGAGTATATACGGCTGTAATTTATACAGACAAAGGAATGCTAAGGCAGAAAATAGCCAAATATTAAAACCGGACAGGTTTAGTAGTAAATTTAAAACCAGATATCGCGATAATCCCATACTTTGGCCAGAAAAAGACCAAGGTAGACCATGCAGACCACAAACTTGATAAAAGTGGAAGCCAGGAAACCGATAAAAGAACCGGTAGCGGCTTTAACCGCCCGTTTGTGGTCTTTGTTGTCATAAATTAATTCGCCCACCAACGCGCCTACAAATGGCCCGATAATAAAACCCAGCGGAACTGGCGCAATAAGTCCAACGACCAACCCGATATTGGTTCCCCAAACACCATATTGGCTACCGCCAAATTTTTTGGTTCCTTTGGCGGGAATGACATAATCCAGTATAGCGACAGCAATAGCTACAAATAGTGTTATTCCCAAAATCCAATAGCTAAACGGGATGCCTTTGGTGAAGTAAAGTAATAACAATCCGACCCAACTAATCGGTGGTCCGGGTAAAACAGGAAGAAAACTACCGAGTATCCCAACCAGCATACAGATGAAACCCGTTATTAGTAAGAAGTATTCCATAATTTTTTTAGTACTTTTGACGACTTAAAGTTACGATTTATCATTGTAAGAAAGAACAACGGGATTTATAAACCGGTTTTAAGAAACAAAAAAATGAAAAAATACGGGCTCTTATTCTTTATATTAGTTGCGATCACTTCCTGTCAGTTTGCTGATAAAAAAGTACAATCGGAAGACGATTTGCTACAAAAAGAACTCAAAAAGATCGACTGGAAAAAAGTAGATGCTTTCCCAACCATCGATGCCTGTGAAGCGATTTCCGATGAAACCCAGCGGCGCCAATGTTTTTTTGAATACCTCACGCAGACCATTCAGGAAAAACTCAATATCGATACACTGGCGGTTTTATACCCCGAAATCGATACCATTGCGGTAAAAGTAACCGTATTTCCGGATGCGACAATCAAATTTGAACCGCAGTTTCCAAAAGACAGTGTGGCCTACGATAAAGTAAAGATAGACAGTATTCTACACAGCCGTCTGATCGATTTTCCAAAGATCAATCCGGCGATAAAAAGAGGTATTCCGGTAAAAACACAATTTATACTTCCGGTTATTTTGAACGTAGAGAAGTAAACCGTCTCCCTTTCCACGAATAGGAACCACTAAGGGAAAATAAGGCAACAGCAACCGAAAAAAACGGATAGATAATACTACTGATCAATACAGAAGTCATTTTCATGCGAAGCAAACGATTCGTTTGCCACATCAATATCCAGTCAATAGTAAATTTTAGAAGTGTAAAAGCCAGCGGAAATAACCAGCTTATTTGCTCCGTAATGGCCAGTGCAACTACCGCCAACAGGCAGCAATTGGCTAGGAATACGATAATAGCCAGTCCTTTCGAAAAATCCGATTGATAAGCTCCGGATTTTGAAGCCCAACGTACATGTTGTAGGAAAACCGCTTTCCAGCTTTTTAACGGTTTGGTTTGCACGATGGCGGCTTTGGTTTTCAGATAAAACACCCGTTCCGGATCGTGTGCGATGGCTTTTTGTAATAAAAAAACATCATCGCCACTGGCAATATTCGTATTTCCTTTAAAACCATCGAGTTCGGAAAACAAACGACGATCGTAAGCCAGATGGGCACCATTACACATAAAGGCCTCGTTAAGCCCGAAACTGCCCAAAGTAGCGCCTTGTAAACTCAACAAGTCCATTTGTTGGAAATGGGACAATAATCCGGGATCTTTTCGCAGATTAACCGCTCCGGCGATCATTTCGGGGTTTTGTTGTTGAACACAGCTGTCCAAGGTAGACAACCATTGCGAAGGAACGCAGCAATCCGCATCGGTAGTTACAATCCAATCTTTTTTTGAAATGGAAACCGCACGGGTAATGGCATCTTTTTTCGGTGCATTTGTAGTACGGACATTGTCCAATATTGTCACATGAAAAGCGGTGTGTTCCATTCGCCAGTTATTGATCAGGCGAACGGATTCGTCTTCAGATGCATCGTCCACAAAAATAATTTCAAACAATTCTTTCGGATAATCCAATGTGACAAATGACGCTAATAAGTCCGGTAAATTCGTAGCCTCATTCCGGAAAGGAACCACAATCGAAAAAGAAGTTTGTGCTGTTTTAGAGCTACCATCAAAGGATTTTACTTTTGAAGACCCGTAGATGAGTAAGCCGATAAAAAGCGCATAATCGATAAAAATCAGGCAAAAAAGGAGGATTAGGATTTCCATTGGGATTTAAAATTTAAAACAAAATAACTACCGATTACAACCGGAAGTACCACGTTTAAAAACCACATCAAGGTACTAATAAAAACGACAATCCATTCGTTCACATCCAATAAACCAAAAAAATACAACGCCACACTACCTTTTACCGCAAAATCCAGAAACTGAAACGTAGGAAGCGATGACGCCAGAAAATATACACTGGTTATGGTCGCCATTAGTAAAGCATACGGCAGATTAACGTCGAATATAAGGAATAGAATATAATATTGGTGCGAAAAAACGAGATAACGACCAATGGCCAGTACTACATTTTTTCGATGTACGGATTTTGGAATTTCGTTTATTTTATGGATCAGTTTTTCAATAGAATAGCCTTTGATGGTAATGCGTTTTGCCAGAAAAAGAACCAGGAATAAGACCAGTAGCGAACCGAACAGTATCAACACGGTTTGCGTCGTGATTACCTGAAAAGAAGCATTAAAATAAAGCAATCCGAAAAGCCCGAAAATCACGGTTAAAACCATCTGAATTCCATTACAGATCAGATTCAGAAATACAATTTTTTTAGTCTGCGATTTTTCAAAAAATAACGCTTTTCCGGCATATTCTCCGATACCGTTTGGTGTAAAAATAGCAGCTGTTAACGCGCCTAAAACCTGTTTTGAGGCTTCACCAACGGAAACCGGACGGATTACGGAAACCAGATTTTGCCACTTTAAAATCTCCAGAAAACGATTTAAAAACGTAAGCAAGAGGATAAGGGCAATACTGCCAAAAGACTGTTTACTTTTTATTAAAGTGATGAATTTATCCCAGTCGAGTTGGTCATTTTGCAGCAATTGTTTGTAAATAAAATAAAAAGCGGCGCCTACAATCAAAAGTTTGACTACAAGAACGAGGAATTGTTTAGCTTTGTGGGATACAGAAATCATCGCTGCAAAATAACAAATTAAAATTGGCAAACGAACGCATCATATTAGGAATTGATCCCGGAACCACGATCATGGGATTCGGTTTGATAAAGGTTATCAATAAAAAAATGGAATTTCTGCAATTAAACGAATTGCAATTATCCAAATACGATGATCATTATACCAAACTACGAATCATTTTTGAGCGTACCATCGAGCTGATCGAAACCTATCATCCGGACGAAATCGCGATCGAAGCACCGTTTTTTGGAAAAAACGTCCAATCGATGTTAAAACTCGGACGAGCACAGGGTGTGGCGATGGCAGCTGGTTTATCCCGTCAGATTCCGATCACGGAATACGAACCGAAAAAAATCAAAATGGCCATAACCGGAAATGGAAATGCGAGTAAGGAACAGGTGGCTAAAATGCTACAACAACTGTTGGGATTAAAAGAATTACCAAAAAATCTGGATAGTACCGATGGTTTGGCGGCTGCAGTTTGTCATTTTTTTAACTCCGGAAAAGTGACCGTTGGTAAAAGTTATTCCGGTTGGGATGCTTTTGTAAAACAAAATGAAGATCGGGTAAAAAAATAACATTCGTTTTGGCAGGAATTTATATTCACATACCGTTTTGTAAGCAGGCGTGTCACTACTGCGATTTTCATTTTTCGACTTCTTTAAAGAAAAAGGACGAAATGATCGCGGCATTGGTTCGCGAACTGCAACTGCGACAAAACGAATTGGGTAATGAACCGGTGGAAACGATTTACTTTGGCGGAGGAACGCCAAGTATTTTGCCAATAACCGATATCCGCTTAGTAATCGATACGATCTACAAACTTTTTACCGTGGCAGACAACCCGGAGATTACGGTAGAGGCCAATCCCGACGACTTATCGGAAGAACGGATTATCGCTTTGTCGGAAAACGGAATCAACCGGTTAAGTATCGGAATCCAATCGTTTTTTGAACAGGATCTGAAATTGATGAACCGGGCGCATAATGCAACCGAAGCTTTGAAATGCCTTCAAATTGCGACACAGTATTTCGATAATATTTCAATAGATCTGATTTACGGAACACCGGGAATGGACAATCAGCGTTGGCTTGAAAATATTCAACAGGCGTTGGATTTGGGGATTCCGCATATTTCGAGTTATGCCTTAACCGTCGAACCCAAAACCGCTTTACAACAATTTATCAAAAAAGGCATTGTGCCACAACCGGACGATGCCGTAGCACACGAGCAGTTTTTATTGTTGGTTGATCAGTTGGAAGCAAGCGGATTTGTACACTACGAATTGTCCAATTTTGGAAAGGAAAACTACTTTTCGCGAAATAATTCGGCCTACTGGTTGGGAAAAAAATACCTGGGAATTGGTCCTTCGGCACATAGTTATGATGGTGTCCATCGTAGTTGGAATATTGCGAACAATACGGTATATATCAAAACCATCGCAGAAGACAAACTGCCGTTGGAAATCGAAGAATTAACACCAACCGACAGGTATAACGAATATGTGATGACCGGATTGCGAACTATCTGGGGTGTATCGATTGACCGTATTGAAGCCGAATTTGGCCCGGTTTATAAAGACTATCTTTTACAGGAAGCACAGCAATATCAGGATAGTGGAAAACTGGAACTGAAAAACAACATACTGCGAACAACCCGTGAAGGAAAATTCTTTAGTGACGGTATCGCGAGTGATCTGTTTTTTGTGGATTAAAAATACCGCTTAAAAAGGATTGTCCGGAAGTCAAATCCTGAGGGAAAAGGTTTATATTTGAAGATATAAATGACCTTAATCAGAACCATGAAAGCCATCATCCATCATAAAAATCGGGATTTTGAAGTCAATTTAGCACAACCTATCGACATTTCAATACCATTAACCAATACGGATCAGAACCCGATTGCCTGGTATATCGAAAAACCGATAATCGAGCCGGTACGTTTCGGCGATTGGATCGGAAAAGTTAGCGAAGGAAAATCATCGACCAATTTCAACAATATCTTTTTTAATCCGCACGGACATGGTACGCATACCGAATGTTTGGGGCATATTACCCGCGATTTTTACAGTATTAATCAATTGTTGCAACAATTTTTCTTTATCGCCGAATTGGTTTCCATACAACCGGAACAACAAGGAGAGGATCGGGTAATTACAAAAGCGCAAATTGTGACGGCATTGGCGGATAAAAAGCCGGAAGCGATCGTAATCCGTACACTTCCGAATGCTACCGAAAAAAAATCCCAAAACTATTCGAATACCAATCCACCTTATCTGGACGAAGCAGCCGCGACTTTTATCCGCGAAATAGGAATCGAACATTTATTGATCGATTTGCCAAGTGTCGACAAAGAACATGACGAAGGGAAACTATTGGCACATAAAGCGTTCTGGAATGTGACAGATGTTGCTACACTGAATGCGGATGCCCGAACAAATGCGACGATTACGGAAATGATCTTTGTAACGGATACTATTGCTGATGGAAGTTACCTGCTAAATATACAAATCGCCTCTTTTGAGAACGATGCATCGCCAAGTAAACCAATACTGTATAAAATACAATGAAAAAACTAGTACAACTCGAAGAACTGGCTCAGTTTTTGGCGGGATTACTGCTGTTTTTGCAACTGGATTTCGCCTGGTGGTGGTTCCCATTACTGCTATTGGTTCCCGATTTATCCATGTTGGGGTATCTGTTTGGGAATAAAATAGGTGCCTGGAGTTATAATTTCGCACATCATAAGGCGGTAGCTATTATAGTCTATTTTATAGGAGTTTATACTGTAAATAAAAATCTGGAACTGGCCGGAATCATTTTGTTTTGTCATTCCAGTATGGATCGGGTTTTTGGCTATGGTTTAAAGTATATCGAAGGCTTTTCGAAAACACATTTGGGAATAATAGGAAAACATAAAACACAATAAAATGGATATACAGGCGTATTATGAGTATTGTTTGTCTAAAAAAGGGGTAACCGAACATTTTCCTTTCGATGAGGATACGCTGGTGTTTAAAGTAGGCGGAAAAATGTTTGCGCTTTCATCGTTAAAAGAATGGGAAAATGGAAGTCCGTCGATAAATTTAAAATGTGATCCGGAAAGGGCACAAGAATTGCGGGGACAATATGACGATATCAAACCGGGATATCATATGAGTAAAATACATTGGAATACCGTTACGGTAAACGGCGAATTACCGGATAAATTTGTCAGAGAACTGATCGCGCATTCGTATGATCTGATCTTTAACAGTCTGACAAAGAAAATACAAAGTGAAATTAATCAGTCCGAAAATTAGAAAAATTCAAAAGGACTTTGCAATTTTGTATTCCGAAAAATGAAACCAAATAAAACAGCATTACGCTGAAAGGATAACAATATGAAAGATCAAATTAAAAAGTTTTTAAACGAAGACCAGGATCCGAAAGCCATTGAGAAAATTACATCCAAATTACAGGATTTGTTGATGCGAAATGAAGAGGTAGGCTATATCGGCGTACAAAAAAAACCGGCGATCACCGTATTTCCGGACAGTATTGTACTGACGAACAAACGCATCATTATGTGTCGTCCGAAAAACCTGGGACTATCGATGGATTTTGTAGATTATAATTGGGATGATATCGCCGGAGCATTTGTAAAAGAAAATATTTTGGGTTCCGAATTCTCCTTTTCGACCAAAAGTGACCTGACGATCTCCATTGATTATATTCCAAAAACACAGGCGCGAAAATTATACACGTTTGCAAAAGAACAAATGGACGCCTTAAAAGAACCGGTAAATCCGGTACAAGCGGCGCCAGTGGTGGAACCAACACCGGTTGCGGAACCATTTGTAGAAGAAGTGGAAGAAGTGGAAGCTGAAGAAGTAACCAGTTTCGCCGAAATAATGCCGGCTACTCCGGTTAGTTATCAGGAACCGGTTGTCGAAACGCCAGCACCGGCACAAACGGCATCGGGTGATAAAAAATTAAGCGAGCTGACCAAAGAGGAGCTTTTTGAAAAACTTCAGAATTATAAAAAACTATTGGACAACGGACTGATTCTTCAGGGAGAATATGATACGTTGAAAAAAGAGATTTTAACCTATATGTAAAAATGATATAGTATGGAAAAAGGTAAAGACGTAGAAGCACTGATTCCACATCGGGCTCCGTTTCTGTTTGTAGATGAAATTCTTTCGGTAAGCGAAAAAGAAATCATTGGCGTATATACTTTTAAAAAAGATACGGATGTATTTATAAAAGGTAGTTTTCCCGAAATCGAGTTTGTACCGGGAACGATACTTATCGAATCGATGGCACAATGCGGAGGCGCCGGCGTACGGTTATTAGGTGTTTCAAAAGGCGTTTTTGCCCTCGCACAGATCGAAAGTGCCCAGTTCTTTAAAGGTGTAACCTATGATGAACAGGTGCGATACGAAATTGCGATACAACGGATGAGCGAAAAAATCATCAAGCAATCCGGAATCGCTTATGTGGGCGATGCCAAAGTAGTAGAAGCCTCCTGGATGTCCATTCGGATTGATTCGGCTCAATAAAATAAAAAGCTCCGTTATTAACGGAGCTTTTTATTAGAGTGCTTTTTTCTGTTTTTCCGAAAAATTGTCGGCCTGCATTTCCAGCAATTCGATAGCCTTTTTCTTTTTGTATTCGTAGAGTTCGCGATCCTGTCGTATTTCAGCATACACATCGTCATAAATACCGGCATCGGTAGTGCGTTGCAATTCCCGTTGGTAATTGTTTTGTTCCAATAGCGTTTTAAGCGCCATTTCGGAATCTTCCAGTTTAAAATCGTATTCGCTTTTGGCGGCCAATAACTTCGCAATAATGGGTGACGTTTCGATAGCCAGAAACAACAGCATAATAAAAATCGAAGGCAGACTTGGTAGTTTGTTCAGTGCATTGATACGCGCCATCAAACCGTCGAAACCATCGATTACCGGTTGGGTATCGCTCACTTTTTTATCCAAATCGGCCTGTAAAGTCTTTGCTTTGGCCTCTTTTTCGGTGATCTTGGCCAGATTTACTTTCCGCAACGTATCCAATTCTTTTAAAGCCGCATCGTGTTTATCGCGTTTTTCTTTGTAAACCGGACCTTTACCCAGTTTTAAGGTTCCTTTGGTTCCTTCGGCTTCGGTGATATAGGTTGAATAAAGATCGTTAACCTCTTTTTCTTTTTTAAGAATATCCGCTTTCAGACCGTCAATTTCTGCCTTGTTTTTGGCTAAATCCGTTTGAAAATAATTGGAAATCTCCTTTTTGTTAGCCAATGCCATGGCATTTTTCTCTTTAAGCAACACGGTATTGATTTCCTTTTCGAATATTTTAATCTCAAGTGGTTTGGAGATAACAATAGCAATGATCATTGCCAGAATAATCCGTGGCGTTGCCTGTAGGAACTCGCTCCAGAAGCGATCGCGTTTCCGAATGGTAGAAACGATAAAACGATCCAGATTAAAAATAAGTAAACCCCAGACAATACCGAAGAAAACAGCCGTATACACATTGTCAAAAACGGTATATAGCGCGTAGGCACTTGCGATAAAAGCCATAACGGCAGTAAAAAATACGGTAGCTCCGATCCCGGCGTATTTGTTTTGTTCCCCGTTACTGCAGGAGTCGAGGAGGTTTTTGTCTGCGCCGGAGCACAGCATAAAAAAACGTTTTAACATGATTGATGATTTTGATTGATGATGATGCAAATTTAACGCCAAAAAAGATATAATAGTGTAAAAGCTTGATATATTTTGGATTAAAGGTGAAAGTGACGTTGTAAAGAGCCGAAAAGACTACCGATTATTTACGGCAGATAAACACAAATGCAGGTGGAATGTTGAAAAAAGTAAAGCGGGTTTTTACTTTTGAGAAAACAGATTTTAGCTTTGAATGCAATTTTAGCGAATATTGAAACTGTATAAATGCACCGGTTTCCGAAAGGCAATATTTAGAGTTGATCAATATATTATGGACCATATTTTCCGGTAATACGGTAAGTGGGAGTGATGATACGATAAAATCGGCACGCGAACAATGGTAGTGACGTAAATAGGATTCGATTTTTTCGGCACTGTCGTTGATCACAATCAGACGGGGATCGTTGATTTGTTTTAAAGCTTCGGAAAACTCTTTGTTGACTTCAAAAACGAGTAATTTTCCTTCCGGATGTAGTTTTTCCAATAGTTTTAAGGTGAAAATACCGGTGCCCGGACCATACTCTACGATACAACGCGCGGTTTTAAATCGGATCGGTCGTAGCATTTTTTTAGCCAAAAAGGAGGAACTCGGTGACAAAGCACCAATAGTTCCTCCTGATTTCAGGACTTCGGATATAAATTTTTTGTCCAAAGTAATATGTTGTAAATGTTCTATTTACTCAGTTCGGTGAAATATTTGTAGAACAATGGAATGGTTTCGATTCCTTTCAGGTAATTAAATACACCGAAATGCTCGTTTGGCGAATGGATGGCATCGCTATCCAATCCGAATCCCATTAAAATTGTTTTACTTTTCAATTCTTTTTCGAATAAAGCTACAATTGGAATACTTCCGCCGGAACGTACTGGAATCGGTTGTACGCCAAACGTATCGTTATACGCTTTGGCTGCCGCCTGATAACCAATACTGTCGATCGGTGTTACATAACCTTGTCCGCCGTGGTGTGGTTTTACAACAACTTTAACGGATTTAGGAGCAATGCTTTCGAAATGCTTCTGGAATAATTCGGTAATTTCTTTCCAATCCTGGTTCGGAACCAAACGCATCGATATTTTGGCATGCGCCTTACTGGCGATAACGGTTTTAGCGCCTTCGCCGGTATAACCGCCCCAGATTCCGTTTACATCCAATGTTGGACGGATGGAATTTCGTTCGTTGGTTACATAGCCGGTTTCTCCGTAAACATCGTCAATATCCAAAGCTTTTTTATAATTATCCAATGAAAAAGGTGCTTTTGCCATTTCGGCTCTTTCTTCGGTCGAAAGTTCCTGTACCTTATCATAGAATCCCGGAATGGTAATATGATTGTTTTCATCGTGAAGAGAAGCAATCATTTTGGCTAATATATTGATAGGATTGGCTACGGCTCCACCGTATAATCCGGAATGTAAATCGCGGTTTGGTCCGGTTACTTCCACTTCCACATAACTCAAACCTCTAAGGCCGGTTGTGATGGAAGGTTGTGTATTGGAAATCATACCTGTATCGGAAATCAGAATTACGTCGTTGGCCAGTTTTTCCTGGTTGCGTTCTACAAACCATCCTAAGCTGGCAGAACCTACTTCTTCTTCACCTTCGATCATGAATTTAACGTTACACGGAAGTGTATTGGTTTGTACCATATACTCCAATGCTTTTACGTGCATGTACATCTGACCTTTATCGTCGCAGGCACCGCGAGCAAAAATAGCACCGTCGGGATGTAATTCAGTTGTTTTGATCACCGGTTCGAACGGAGGAGAAGTCCATAATTCGATCGGATCGGCTGGTTGTACGTCATAATGACCGTATACTAAAACGGTAGGTAATTTCGGATCGATGATTTTTTCACCGTATACAATAGGGTAGCCCGGCGTTTCGCAAAGCTCTACAAAATCGCATCCGGCTTTTTCCAGACTTGCTTTAACGGCATTGGCAGTATCGATAACATCTTGGGAGTAAGCACTGTCGGCACTTACGGAAGGAATTTTTAATAAGTCAACTAATTCGTTTATAAAACGTTCTTTATTTTCCTGAACGTATTGTTTAATAGTATCCATTTATAATGCTAATATGATGAAAGCCAAATGTACAAAAAAAACTATCAAAATTTTTTTCATTTTTTTCTTGGATGGTAAGAAGTAATGCGTATATTTGCACCCACAATAACAAAGCAATTACGCTTTACGAAGTTGTCCTGCGGGTGTGGTGAAATTGGTAGACACGCCAGACTTAGGATCTGGTGCCTTCGGTGTGTAGGTTCGAGTCCTATCACCCGCACAAAAGCCTCTGAGAAATCAGAGGCTTTTTTTATGCAAAAAAACTAGACCTTGATAGGTTATGTCTGTTGAAAATGTGTGCGTTAGACATTTTTACGTTGCTTTTTATTCGACTCTGTTTCGAGCTGTGATAAATAGCTGTAATCCTTTACATCGGTCGTAACGTATTACTGTAGGTAATTTTATACGGATTTTTGGTTTCGGCATTGTCTTTCATCACATAAATAAATTTGTATTGCTTTGCTTTTTTAGGCTCGATAATCACTTCTTTATTGCTCATTTTATCGGTAATTGTAGTAGCGAATGTATTGTCGATTCGCAGCGAATGTGCAATTCCATTTCCCAGATTGGTGATCGTGGTACCTTTATAAAGGGTTTTCTTTTCGTTTGAGATGGTCACCAGCTCACCTTTAAAGCCTTTTGTCAGAATAAGAACCGAAAAATTTTCACCATTGGCATTCATATCAGACAGGAATTGCTTTTTCTGACTCTCGGAAACCGAACGGAAATCGTCGCGATATTGTACATTAGAAGTGCTGCACATCGTAAATAATAAGGTAAAAAGAAATAGGACAATCGTTCTCATAAAATCAAAATCAAAGGTTCATACTATAAAAGTAACGGGTTAAAAGGCAATTCTATTATATCTTTGCAGGATTAAATCTAATCGGAACCGGATATGATTCATAAAATAGGGCATAGAGGTGCTAAAGGTTTTCTGGCAGAAAACACGTTGGAATCGTTTAGCAAAGCACTGGATTTGGGTGCCAATGCGATCGAATTGGATGTGCATATTTGTGCCACCGGCGAAATTGTCGTGATCCATGATTTTACGGTCGACCGAACAACAAACGGTTTCGGAGAAGTACATCAGCTATCCCTTTCGGAATTGAAAAAGCTAAAGGTTGAAGCATTGTACGCGATTCCTTTGTTGGAAGAAGTATTGGATTTAGTAGCTGGAAAATGTTGGGTTAATGTAGAATTAAAAGGACATGGAACAGCCGAACCTGTCGCCGAATTAATACAACACTATGTGACCGAAAAAGGTTGGCGCTATAAGGATTTTGTAGTTTCCAGTTTCCAGAAAGAAGAATTAAAAAGAATAAAAAAAATAAACCCTGAAATTCCAATTGGAATACTCACGCAGGCCAGTGTAGAACAAGCGATTCATTGGGCAGAACAATTGTCGGCCCAGGCGATTCATCCGCATTTTTCATTGCTAACCGAAGACAACTGTAAGGAAGCGCAAGCAAAAGGATATGCGATTTTTACCTGGACTGTTAATGAAGAAGATGATATCCGACGCGTAAAAGCATTGGGTGTTAACGGTGTTATTTCCGATTATCCGAATAGATTATGAATGCAAACTACGATGTTATCATTATAGGTGGTGGTGCGGCCGGATTTTTTACGGCTATCAACATTGCCGAAAACAATTCGAAACTAAAAATTGCCATTCTTGAACGTGGTAAAGACGTGCTTTCCAAAGTTCGCGTTTCCGGTGGCGGGCGTTGTAACGTAACGCATGCCTGCTTTATTCCGAATGAACTGGTTAAATTTTATCCTAGAGGAGAAAAAGAACTAAAAGGGCCTTTTCACCAGTTCTGTTCGGGCGATACGATCGAGTGGTTTGAACGCCATGGGGTGGAACTGAAAATCGAAGACGATGGAAGAATGTTTCCGGTAACCGATAGTTCGCAAACCATAATCGA
>NZ_JASLCE010000017.1 GCF_030146175.1 Flavobacterium sp.
AATTACTAGAAGCAGGTGTTCACTTCGGACACATGACTAGAAAATGGGATCCAAACATGGCTCCTTACATCTATATGGAGCGTAATGGTATTCACATTATCAACCTATATAAAACTGCAGCTAAAATCGAAGAGGCTAATGAGGCTTTGAAAAAAATCGCTGCATCTGGTAGAAAAGTACTTTTCGTAGCTACCAAAAAACAAGCAAAAGATATCGTTGCAGAAAAAGCTGCAGCAGCAAACATGCCGTACATCACTGAAAGATGGCCAGGTGGTATGTTGACTAACTTCGTAACTATCCGTAAAGCTGTTAAGAAAATGGCTTCTATCGATAAAATGAAGAAAGACGGTACTTTTATGACATTATCTAAAAAAGAACGTTTACAGGTAGATCGTCTTCGTGCAAAACTTGAGAAAAACTTAGGTTCTATTGCCGATATGACCCGATTACCAGCTGCGTTGTTTGTAGTGGATATCAAAGCGGAACACATCGCTGTAAAAGAAGCACAAAAATTAAACATTCCAGTTTTTGCTATGGTAGATACGAACTCTGACCCACGTCAGGTTGAGTATGTTATCCCAGCTAACGATGATGCTTCAAAATCAATCGACAAAGTTTTATCTTTAGTAAGTGGTGCTATCATTGAAGGACTTTCTGACAGAAAATCTGACAAAGAAGAGCAACCAGCTGGAGAAGTAGCAGCTGCTCAAACAGAAGCTACAGCGACTTCATCTGAAGAATAAAAATAACATTATGATAAAGTCGTTATGCTGGTGGATGCTTACTTTTGGGGCGACTATCAACATAACGACTTCATTTTTTTAACCTATAAATTAAACACTTTCAAAATGGCAAATATTACTGCTTCAGACGTAAATAAATTAAGACAAATTACCGGTGCCGGTATGATGGATTGTAAAAAAGCTTTAGTTGAAGCTGATGGAGATTTTGATTTAGCAATCGAAAACCTACGTAAAAAAGGTCAGAAAGTTGCTGCTAACCGTTCTGACAGAGAGTCAACTGAAGGAGCTGTTATCGCTGTTGTTAACGCTGACAAAACTGCTGGTGTTGTGATTTCACTTAACTGTGAGACTGACTTCGTAGGTAAAAACGAAGGTTTCGTAAAATTAGCTACTGATTTAGCTAATCAAGCAATCAACTTCGCTACTAAAGAAGAATTTTTAGCATCTGATTTCAACGGAATCACTGTTGCTGACAAATTGATCGAGCAAACAGGAGTTATCGGAGAGAAAATCGAAATCGGTTCTTTCGAGCGTTTAGAAGGTGCTTTCGTTGGATCTTACATCCACGCTGGTAACAAAATCGCTACATTAGTAGCTTTATCTGCTAACGTTGACGGTGCTGAAGAAGCTTCAAGAAACGTAGCAATGCAAGCGGCTGCTATGGCTCCTATCGCATTAAACGAAGAAGGTGTTGATGCTGCTATCATCGAAAAAGAAATCGAAATCGCTAAAGATTTACTACGTCAGGAAGGAAAACCAGAAGCTATGTTAGACAACATCGCTAAAGGTAAATTAGCACGTTTCTTCAAAGACAACACTTTAGTAAACCAGGATTACATTAAAGAACCAAAAATGAGCGTTACAGAATATGTAAAATCAGTAGACGGATCTTTGATTGTTACAGGTTTCAAAAGAGCTGCTTTAGCATAACAATACCCTTCCGGCTTTACCGGAAAACAATCTTGCCAGCAATGGCAAAACGAACCCCAATCTGCGATTGGGGTTTTATTTTGTTTATTTTACCTCTTAAAACAATACAAAATTGAAAAAAATCATTTCCCTCCTGATCGCAATTTTCTTTTCCGGAATCCTCTCGGCCCAGAACAATAAAAGCCTGTTATGGGAAATTTCCGGAAACGGGCTTTCCAAAAATTCCTATCTCTACGGGACAATGCACCTCAGCGATAAAATCTCCTATCACCTGTCCGATAATTTTTTCACGCACTTACTGGCTGCCGATATGGTTGGTAACGAAAGCGACCCGGAAACCTGGAATGACGCATACGAACTGCTTTCCAATACTACGATCAATATTCAGGACCGCTTTTATTCCGGCTTCTATATGTTCCCGCTAAAAAAACAGGACCTTCAAAACATATTTACCTCGCACAATTATTTCAACAGTCTGTTATCCCGTACCGACAATAAAAAAGTCGATTATCAGGAAAATACCTATCTGGATATGTTTATCTACCAGACCGGACGGAAACACAAGAAAAAAGTTGTAGGACTGGAAGACGCCAAAACCTCATTTCTTTCACTGGCACAGATTAAAACCGACAATTTTGTCCCGAAGGAAGAACACCGGCTGGCCTTATACAAATTACTAAAAAACCGCAGTTTAGCCGACGCCATATCCGAATACTACCGCGAAAAAGACGTCGAAATGCTGGACTCTCTTTACCGGATGATCTTTCCACAAAAAGCTTATGAAGCACTGATCTCTAATCGGAATACGATTATGACCAAAAGTATCGACTCCTTGGTTCACAAGGGAAGTCTTTTTTCGGCTGTAGGAGCGGCACATCTGGGCGGCAAAAAAGGAATCATCAGTATGTTGCGCGATAAAGGCTATCTGGTAACCCCTGTTTTTGGCTCCTTTACCGATGTGGGTAAAAACAAAAAAGAAGCGATAGAAAATTTCTTTATGGCTCCTAAATACAAAATGTCCGGAACCAGCGACAATATGGTACAGTTGCCGTTAACCCCCAATATACTGGAAAATGACAACAACCTGGGCGCTCCCGATTTCACCAATGGTGGCGTGATTAGCATTAAACGGCAAGCACTGAACCTTTTCCTAAAAAAAGACCCAACTGTTTTTAACCCAAAAACAATCGACAGTCTCTTTTTTGAAAACATACCAGGGAAAATACTTGAAAAAAAATATTTTCAAAAAGACAGTATCAGCGGCTACGACATTAAAAACATCACCAAAACCGGCCAAAACCAACACCACCGTTTCTATATTACCCCACTGGAAATAATCACTGTTTCAATGACAGGTCCGGGTAACTATGTACGTCAATACGAAAACGAAGTATTTCCAAACATCAAAATAAAAACCGTACACCAAAACTGGGAAAAAAGCAGCCCTGCTAAAGGTGGCTTTTCGGTAATGCTTCCCCTTTTTAACAGCACTTATGGCAATTCACCCGAAAAGATAAACGATATTCAAATCCAGGCATACGATCCGGCCACAAAAGCCTACTATTTTGTAACCGAAAAAACACTGCACGATTATCGCCTTGAAAATTCGGAATACGAACAAAAACAAATCCATTACGAATTCTATTTACAACAACATATCGATTCGCTGTCGACACATTATGACCAGACCAGACAAAGCTTTGAATCCCGGTCAAAAATAGGCGATCGCGACATCCGGCTTAAAACCTATATATCCGGACAGAAATACTACCTGTTAGGCAGCGTAAACGCAACCGAAAAGGACAACCGCCGTTTCTTCGATTCGTTTCAAATGGAACCTTTCCACTATAATACAACCAATAAGGTCTATACCGATAGTCTTTATTCATTTCAGGTGACCATACCCAAAAAACACAACGGAACCTTGTTCTATAAACCCGATACCGAAAAAAGCAACGAAAAAAATGCCTTTCTTTCAAAATCAGAGAATTACAGTTTAAAATCGGATTCCGGTAAAATTGTAGACCTGTTATACTACCAGTTTCACAAATACGAAAGTGAAATTGGCCTGGATAGTATCCGAACCAGATTCCGGGATTTCTTTTTAAACCGTTATAATGCCGATGATCAGGTAAATGTTGATTTTGATTTTAACGCACACATCCTCTCCAAAAATTCCCTGCTCAACCCACTGCTTTATAGCAGAAAAGGGCTACAACCATCGCTATGGAACGAGATTATGAAAGACAAAGGCGACAGTTATACCCTGCTAAAAGAAACCGAGCAATACGACAAAGAAAAGAACATCCGCGTATTTGAAGCCGTATCATCAAAAGACAATTCCACACAGGCCGTTAAATATAAAGCTGTATTTATGGAAAATGGCTATTACCTGTTACGTGCATTGGTACAAAAGGACTATCACAATGATGATTCATTTATCGAAAAGACATTCCAGTCGTTCAATCCGTTACCATACAAAGCGGAAACCTCAATATTCGACAACAAACTTGAGAGTTTTAGTACCGATGCGCTAAGCACAAACGATACGATCCGTTATTCGGCTCTAAATTCGGTTGACCAGTTAAAAATTACCGACAGGGATTTTCAAACCCTAAAAGATTTTTTAAACCATTTTGAATTCCGTGACAACGAAACTTCAGCACTAATCGAACTGCTAAACAAAATCGGTGCCTTGGAAAACAACAGCAGTATAAACCTGTTGGAAACCTTTTATAAAAAACCCGATACCAAAACATCGGTACAACTGGCCATACTTAACGTATTGGCACAGCGAAAATCAAAAGCGGGTTATAAAAAAATACTGGAATTACTAGATTACGACCTTCCGCTTTCGGATAACGTGGATGACATCAGCACCTTGTTTTACTATTTTAACCTGGACCTGAACGGTAGCAAAATCCTGTTTCCCGAACTATTCCGTTATTACACTATAAAAGAATACAGCACGCCGGTCCTGTCACTGTTTAACAATATGCTCGACGAAGGTCTTATCCAACCAGGTAAAATGAAAAATTACCACAATAACATTGCAGCCAATGCCAAACTGGAATACAAACGACTGCTAAGCTGGATCGAAAAAAACAAGGAAGTGGAAGACGAAGCCGATTACGAAACAGAGGCACCGTCCGAAAACCTGATCTTACATATCAACAGTATTTATCATTCGCAAAACAACAAAAACACGTTGCAGTTATTACAAAAAATCAAGGCATTAAACCTGACCGAAGTGGACATTGAACTGGCTCGTCTGGATGCCATCAACAACAGGCTGAGCAGCGAACAAACAGATGATTTGCTGCAAAATCCTAAAACCAACTTTGTAACCCTGCAATTGCTGGCCAACAAAAAAGATTTCTCCTTTTCAGATCGCTTTACCGATGAAGAAATCGCAACATCGGCCCTACTAAATCTTGAAAACCTGACCGAAAATGATTCCCTTTCACTACTTGAAAAAAGAATAATTGAAAACAACGGTAAGAAAATAAGCTATTATTTTTATCAGTTGATCAAGGCTAAAAAAGACGACGAAAACACCAGCAAGCAGCTGCTTCCAATCGCGTTTATCCATAACGGGGAACGTATTAATGTACAAGCCTACCGGATTTTTGAAAAGACCGAGATCATCGACACCGAAAAATTACCTTCACAGTATAAAACCATTATTGAACAATCGCTGAACGAAAATCATTTCAGGGCGAGTTTCCGGAAAGTCGAAGACAATGCCACCTCCTTTTATCAGGAATACTAAACAAAAAGCAACCGTAATCCGGTTGCTTTTTTTATGTTTCCGCAATTCACAAATTCATTAACTTTGAAAATACAATAAAACACTACTCCAAAATGTTTAAAACAAAAAGGGATCTCGTATATATCATCTTAGCCGGGATCTTTATAGCCAATGCCGTTGTAGCCGAATTAACCGGTGGAAAACTGATACAGATAGGACCTTTTATTATGAGTATCGGAATTATTCCGTGGCCTGTGGTATTTATCACCACCGACTTGATCAACGAGCATTTCGGCCGTGATGGCGTTAAAAAATTATCGTTTATCACCGCCGGACTTATCGCCTATTGTTTGCTAATCCTTTTCGTAGCCATACAAATTCCGGCCGCCAAAGGCATCAGTACCGTAACCGACGAACAATTTAAAACGGTATTCGGACAAGGCGTCTGGATTATGATCGCCAGTATTATCGCCTTTCTCGTTTCGCAGCTCATTGACGTATCCATATTCTGGTTTTTACGCAATAAAACCGGAAAAAAGATGATCTGGCTCCGAAGTACCGGTTCAACCGTAATTTCGCAGTTATTCGACAGTTTTATCGTTTCCGGTATCGCCTTCTGGATGACCGGTAAAATTACCACTGCCGAATACATCAATATGGCCACAACCGGCTATACTTTTAAATTGATCATCGCTATTTGCTTAACGCCGATGATTTATTTAGGACACTATATAATCGAAAAATATTTATCAGAAGACCCAATATCCGATGGAGACTAAAGAACGATGCGGATGGTGCAAAAACGATGCGCTATACGAAAAATATCACGACGAAGAATGGGGCGTACCCGTTTACGAAGATCAGAAACTGTTTGAATTTCTGATATTGGAAACCTTTCAGGCCGGCTTAAGCTGGATTACCATTTTACGAAAACGGGAAAACTTCCGTGAAGCCTTTGATCAATTCGATTATAAAATCGTTGCGCAATACACCGAAGAAAAAATACAGGAGTTACTGGAAAATCCGGGCATCATTCGCAACAAACTTAAAGTCCGAGCAGCCGTTTCCAATGCACAGGCTTTTATGCAGGTTCAACAGGAATTTGGCAGTTTTTCCAAGTATATCTGGGGATTTACCGGCGGTGGACCGATAGTAAATACCCGCACAACCTTGCGCGATATTCCGGCTACTACACCCCTATCCGATCAGATCAGTAAAGACCTCAAAAAACGAGGCTTTAAGTTTGTCGGATCAACAGTCGTTTATGCGCATATGCAAGCTACCGGTATGGTAAACGATCATATTGAAAGCTGCTGGAAACGTAGCTAATCCATACGTATCCGAATGTTAAATCCGTACTTTCCGGATTTACATTTCAAATTAAACATTACATTTGCTTCACTTTAGGGGTGTCTATATACCATATAGGCTGAGATTTTACCCTTTGAACCTGATCCAGTTCATACTGGCGTAGGGAAAAGTGCAATGACTTCATTCTATGTAGCCATTCCTAAAGTGTATACCTATATCACAACTTTAAGGAATGGAAATCACAATCAACAATCAACCCGTAACAGTACCCGACGGTCTAACCGTACAGGATTTGCTATATCGCGAACTTCTCGGTAAGCAAAACGGTATTGCTCTTGCCATTAACAACACGGTTATTCCCAAAACCGAATGGCACAACCACTACATCACCGAAAACGATCACATCTTGATCATTTCTGCAACCCAGGGAGGATGATAACTTGCTAAACACTACATAAAATGAACGAAAACCAACACGAAATTTCAAGAACACCGTTTCCGAATTCAACAAAAGTCTATATCCCGGGTGAAATTCATCCGATTAAAGTCGCCATGCGCGAAATTTCCTTACACGATACCAAGCTGAGTAATGGCGGTAGCGAGCACAATCCGCCAGTAACGGTTTACGACACCAGTGGTCCATATACCGATCCCAACGTAGCAATCGATGTTCGAAAAGGACTCGAACGCCTGCGCGAACAATGGATACTTGACCGTAACGATGTTGAAATCTTGGATTCCGTAAGTTCCGACTATGGGAAAGAACGTCTCAACAACCCGAAACTGGATCATTTGCGTTTTGAATACCTACACCAACCCAAACGCGCCAAAGCCGGACACAATGTAAGTCAGCTACACTACGCTAAAAAAGGTATTATTACTCCGGAAATGGAATATATCGCCATTCGCGAAAACCAACGTATCGAACAACTAAACGCACAAACGGCCGCCATGCAACAGCAGCATAGCGGAGAGAGTTTTGGAGCCAATACACCCAAAAAACACATCACCCCGGAATTTGTCCGTAGTGAAGTTGCCACAGGTCGGGCGATTATCCCAAACAACATCAACCATCCGGAAAGCGAACCCATGATTGTAGGCCGAAACTTTTTGGTTAAAATCAACGCTAACATTGGTAATAGTGCCGTGACTTCGAGCATTGAAGAAGAAGTCGAAAAAGCCGTATGGGCGTGTCGTTGGGGCGCCGATACGATTATGGACTTATCTACCGGAAAAAACATTCACGAAACCCGCGAATGGATTATCCGAAATTCCCCGGTTCCGATTGGTACCGTACCTATTTATCAGGCCCTGGAAAAAGTAAAAGGCATCGCCGAAGACCTGACCTGGGAAATTTTCAGAGATACTTTGATTGAACAGGCCGAACAAGGCGTTTCCTACTTTACCATTCATGCCGGCGTACTATTGCGTTATATTCACCTAACCGCAAATCGCGTAACCGGAATTGTATCCCGAGGTGGTTCCATCATGGCCAAATGGTGTTTGTTTCATCATAAAGAAAACTTCCTGTATACCCATTTCGAAGAAATCTGCGAAATCATGAAAGCCTACGACGTTGCTTTTTCCCTTGGCGACGGACTACGTCCCGGATCGATTGCCGATGCCAATGATGCCGCACAATTTGCCGAACTGGAAACCCTGGGCGAACTAACCAAGATTGCCTGGAAACACGATGTACAGGTTTTCATAGAAGGCCCGGGACACGTGCCAATGCACATGATCAAAGAAAATATGGACAAGCAACTGGAACATTGTGCCGAAGCGCCATTCTATACCTTAGGCCCATTGACCACCGATATTGCTCCAGGATATGATCATATTACATCCGCGATTGGTGCCGCGATGATAGGTTGGTATGGAACCGCCATGCTGTGTTATGTGACCCCAAAAGAACACCTCGGATTACCGAACAAAAAAGACGTAAAAGACGGTGTAATCACTTATAAAATTGCCGCCCATGCCGCCGATTTGGCCAAAGGACATCCGGGCGCGCAGTACCGGGACAATGCCCTAAGCAAAGCCCGATTTGAATTCCGTTGGGAAGATCAGTTTAATCTGGCATTAGATCCGGACACCGCTCGGGAATTCCACGATGAAACCCTTCCGGCCGATGGTGCAAAAGTGGCGCATTTCTGTTCGATGTGTGGTCCAAAATTCTGCTCAATGAAGATCTCCCAGGAAATCCGCGAGGTGGCTGAAAAAGGGATGCAGGAAAAATCGGAAGAGTTTATCGAAAACGGAAAAGAAATCTATCTGTAGTCATGATTGTAATTACCAGTCCGGATAGCGTAACAAACGAATTTGATATTATATCGGAAATGTTTCAGGAGGGATTATCCCTTTTACATATCCGAAAACCGGATTTTTCGATAACCGAAATGCAACAGTATCTCGATCGGCTTCCTATTTTATTTCGGCATAAACTGGTATTACACCAACACCATGAACTCGCGGAAGCTTTCGGAATTAACCGGATTCATATTCGGGAATCGGATCGCGCTACACCTGACAGGTTTCCAAAACCTGTCAGGTGTTACTACTCAACGGGAACACATACCGTTAAAGAGTTTAACAACTTGCAAGACCATTACACCTATGCATTTCTAAGTCCGGTTTTTAAGAGTATCTCCAAACCCGGTTATCAATCGTCTGAAAATCTATTGGAAACCATCAAAAACAGAACTAATCACAATACAAAACTGATTGCTTTGGGCGGAATCACAATTTCAAACATGGCATTGGCAATGGAAAGTGGTTTTGACACTATCGCACTGTTGGGAACGCTCTGGAACAGTCCTGATCCGGTAAAAAACTTCCGGGAATGCCTGCACCATTACAACACTATCAAAAACTAACGATTTATGTTTTCTAAACTCCAGTATATCTCACAAGGCGACACTTTAAACGAACAATTGCACCATATCGAATCCGTACTCGATAATGGCGGCCAATGGATCCAATTGCGCTTTAAAAACGGAACCGAAAAAGAACAGTGTCTTTTAGCGGAATCCGTTAAAAAAAGCTGTTTGCAATACAATGCGACGTTAATTATCAATGACAATGTCGAAATCGCAAAGCAAATCGACGCCGATGGTGTTCACCTCGGATTGGACGATATGGCCGTCTCCAAAGCCCGACAACTTCTCGGCACCGACAAAATAATAGGTGGTACCGCAAACACCTTACAACAGGTATTCCAACGCTACCACGAAAAATGCGATTATATCGGTTTGGGACCATTCCGTTTTACGACCACCAAACAAAAATTAAGTCCGCTATTAGGCCTTAGTGGGTATTCCGACATATTGCAATCGTTAACCCAACAACACTACAACATCCCGGTATATGCCATAGGCGGTATCACTTTAACCGATGTTGATGCGCTACTTGAAACCGGCATTCACGGTATCGCCGTTTCAGGAATGATCAGTAAACATCCGAATCCAAAACAACTACTCACCCAACTCAATCAAAAACTATATGGAACCCTTTAAACTGGCTGATAAAACCTTTCGTTCCCGTTTATTTTTAGGCACCGGAAAATTCGGATCGACAGCCCAAATGGAAGCCGCAATTCTTGCTTCGGAAAGCGAATTGGTAACCGTAGCCTTAAAACGTGTGGATTTACAAAAGGAAACCGACACCCTTTTAACGGCCTTACAACACAAACACATTCACCTTTTACCGAACACTTCCGGTGCACGGAATGCGAAAGAAGCCGTACTGGCCGCACAACTGGCCCGCGAAGCCTTGGAAACCAACTGGCTGAAACTGGAAATACATCCCGATCCGAAATACCTGTTACCCGATCCGATCGAAACGCTAAAAGCAACCGAAGAGCTGGCCAAACTTGGCTTTGTAATTCTCCCTTATATTCATGCTGATCCGGTGTTGTGTAAACGACTGGAAGATGCCGGAACCGCCGCCGTAATGCCATTAGGCGCACCGATTGGAAGCAACAAAGGACTTAAAACGCTCGACTTTCTGGAAATCATTATCGAACAAAGCAAGGTTCCCGTTATTGTCGATGCCGGAATAGGCGCCCCATCGGATGCGGCAAAAGCAATGGAGCTCGGAGCCGATGCCGTTTTAGTCAATACGGCAATCGCTGTGGCCGGAAATCCGGAACGAATGGCAGAAGCTTTTAAAGAAGCCGTAATCGCCGGACGCAAAGCCTACGAAGCCCGTTTGGCCCCTATCGTATCTAACGCAGCTGCATCGAGTCCGCTGACTTCTTTTTTATATGAATAAACCAGTTATGAAAAAAACATTCAAATCTGTTTTCGAGACGTATGACTGGAATACGGTTCAGGCAAAAATTTACCAAACCCAGGCCGATCGTGTCGAACAAGCCTTAGCAAACACCAAACGAAATCTGGACGATTTTATCGCTTTGATATCCCCGGCGGCACAACCCTATCTGGAACAAATGGCACAGATAAGTCACAATCTGACCAAAAAACGCTTTGGAAAAACGATTCAGATGTATGCACCGATGTACCTGAGTAATGAATGTCAGAATATCTGTACCTATTGTGGCTTTAGTTTTGACAACAAACTCAAACGGCGTACGCTCACCGCAACTGAAATCACTCAGGAAACCGTTGTTTTAAAAGAAATGGGATTTGATCATGTATTATTAGTCACCGGGGAAGCCAACTATACGGTAAACATCGATTACTTTTTAAAAGCCATCGCACAGATCAAACCGGATTTTTCGAATATCTCCGTAGAAGTACAACCGCTTTCGGAAACCGAATACCGACAATTGCACGACGCGGGTGTTTACTCCGTACTCGTGTACCAGGAAACCTACCATCGGGACGTTTACAAACAGTACCATCCCAAAGGCAAGAAATCAAACTTTGACTTCCGACTTGAAACACCCGATCGGATCGGAACGGCCGGTATCCATAAAATCGGACTTGGCGTACTGTTAGGTCTGGAAGACTGGCGAACGGATAGTTTTTTTAATGCGCTCCACCTCGATTATTTACAACGAACCTACTGGCAAAGCAAATTTTCGGTTTCCTTTCCGCGACTACGTCCGGCTGAAGGCATTATCGAACCTAACTTTATCATGGACGACCGCGATCTGACACAGCTTATTTGTGCGTATCGCCTTTGGAATGAAGACCTGGAACTTTCGATTTCCACCCGGGAAAATGAAAGATTCCGAGACAATATTATACCGATTGGCGTTACCAGTATGAGTGCCGGATCAAAAACCAATCCCGGTGGTTATGCCGTCGATCCGCAATCGCTGGAACAATTTGAAACCAGTGACGAACGTCCGGCCAACATTATCGCACAAATCATTACAACCAAAGGCTACGAACCCGTTTGGAAAGACTGGGATAACAGTTACAACTAATTAAAACATGATCACAATACAGGATTTTTTACGATACAACCGTCAAATGCTCCTACCGGAAATTGGCGAAGCGGGTCAGTTACGGTTAAAAAACGCTAAAGTACTGGTTATCGGCGCGGGTGGTTTGGGTTGCCCGATCTTGCAATACCTCGCCACAGCCGGTGTGGGTACATTGGGAATTATCGATTTTGACACGGTAGAAATTCACAACCTTCACCGTCAGATTTTATATACGGAAGCAGACATTGATCAACCAAAAGCAGAAATCGCATCTGCTGTAATCCGGCAATTAAACCCGGAAATCAACTGCCTCGTTTTTAATGAAAAACTAACCGCTGCAAATGCGAATTCCATTTTACTGAATTTTGATGTGATTGTCGATGGTTGCGATAATTTTGCGACGCGATACCTAGTAAATGATACTTGCGTTGCTTTGGAAAAACCACTGGTTTATGGTAGTATTTTAAAATTTGAAGGGCAACTGGCGGTTTTTAATCATAACGGAAGTAAACAACTTCGCGATTTGTTTCCGGAACCACCCGATCCGAAAGATGTACCCAATTGTAGTTTGAATGGCGTAATGGGTACGCTACCCGGAATTATCGGTACGATGATGACCCATGAAACCCTGAAGCTGATCATCGGTTTACCGACCTTGCAAAACGAGCTGGTTCTCTTTAATACCTTGTCGTGGCAGTTTACGAAATTGAGCTTTTAATTTTTTACACTTGATAGTTTTTCACACCTGACAGGTTTTGGAAACCTGTCAGGTGTACACATTACAACAAATAAAAAAAGCTGTCTTTAAACAGCTTTTCTACTCTTTAGTACTTTCATAAAACTTTCGCGGTTCACTTCGAAAGCGCCCAGGCTTTCCAAATGTTCGTTATAAACCTGACAATCCAGTAACAGATAATTATTCGCTTTTAGATATTCCACCAATTTGATAAAAGCCACTTTCGAGGCATTGGACACTTTGGCAAACATACTCTCGCCACAAAAGATATGGCCAAGATCCACGCCATATAATCCGCCAACCAATTGCTCGTCCTGCCAGACTTCAACCGATTGCGCATGTCCCAATTCGTGAAGTTTGCAATAGGCTTCAATCATATCGCCGGTAATCCAGGTACCGTTTTGCCCTTCGCGTTTTATTGACTGACAATTGGAAATCACCGCCCGAAAATCGCGGTTAAAGGTTACCGTAAAAATATTCCGGTTTAGGACATTCCGCATACTTTTTGAAATGTTCAACTCATCCAAAAGCAGCACCATTCTCGGATCGGGCGCCCACCAGGTAATCGGTTCCCCATCTTCAAACCAGGGAAATATTCCGGAATTATAGGCCAATAGCAATCGTTCGGTCGACAAATCGCCACCAACGGCCAGGATACCGGAAAAATCCGTTTCGGTTACCGGAGGAAAATAAAGTTCTTTGGTTAAAAAATACATGGTCTATAAAAAACAAATCCTGATAGTGCTAACTTTCAGGATTTTTATTTTTGGATTAGAACGGTAAATCGTCGTGCTCTTCTTCGTTAAAATTGGAGGCCGGTTCAAAAGCATCGGCTGCCGGAACCGAAGGCATTGGTTGCGCATAACCTGCCGGCGCTTCCGCCTGCATTCTTTCGATACGCCATCCCTGGATCGTATTAAAATATTTCGCTTCACCCTGTGGATTCACCCACTCTCTACCTCTTAGGTTAATCGATACTTTAACCTGTTCTCCTACTTTATAACTATCCAGTAATTCACATTTATCCTGAGTAAACTCAACCATAATATGTTGTGGATATTGCTCTTCTGTAGTTACAACCAACTCTCTCTTTTTAAAACTGGCACTGATTTGCTGTGTTCCGTTAATCACTTTTATTTTCCCTGTAACTTCCATAGTAAAAATATTAATTGTTTTTATAGTGAGGTTTATTACTAAACCGTCTTATTATTTTTTAGACAAAAGCACCTTCCATGCGGTGGCAACTTCGTTATTATCCAGATATTCTTTAGCCATCTGGTGTTTTTTGGTTTCATCGTCGGCACTAATCACCGCTTTTACGCCAAAATCTTCTTTTACAAAGATAGCGATATCTTCGTCGGTTGGTAACGCTTCCACATTTCCTAATTTTCCAAGATCATTCCCGTCGAAAACCGGACTTTCTTTAATAAATTCCGGAATCGCATCAACGCCAATTCCCAATGTAGTAAGCGGTTTTTCCACTTCAAAAAGTCCCATATTGGCTCTGGAATACCAGTTTCCGCCCATTCGGGATACCAAGTCGATTTTATGTTGATCAATCGCTCCGTTTTCGTCCAGTATCGCTTCGTCCACATGGATTTTCACCACTTCACAAATGATCAGATTACCAGCACCGCCTTCGGTTCCCAATTTGACGATATCGTTTACCTTACATTCAAACTGTACCGGACTTTCGCCCACGCGATACGGTTTTACCACATCCGAAGGAACCATCGTTAATCCGGATTTCAAAAACTCATTTACACCATCTCCGTATTCGGTACTCGATAAGGATGCCTGTTGTACAATCGGGTAGTTTACGATATTGATCACCACTTCTCCGGTTTGTTCCGCGTTGAGTAAAGTATGCTTAACGGTATTGTTACGCACTCTTCTTGCCGGTGAAAAAATCAGTATCGGCGGATTGGAACTAAACACATTAAAAAAGCTGAACGGTGATAAATTCGGATTTCCGTTTTCATCCATTGTACTGGCAAAAGCAATAGGTCTTGGCCCAACAGCACCTTGCAAATACGCTTGTAATTTCATCGGATTTAACTCCTTTGGATCGACACTAAGCATGGTTGTAAAAGTTTTGACAAATATACTTTTTTAGCCGGAATCAAAACACAAAACCGATCAGATAATCCGGAAAATTTGATCCCGACAGAGCATTTCCCAATCTTCTTTTTGCTCCCTTATATCTTTTCCTTACTTTTAAACACAAATATTGTATCGCATGAATCTTTCCGAAAGACGTAACCTTATCCGTTGGATTATTATATTAGGTTCCTTTAATATCCTGGTTTTCATATTATGGAATACGTATACTTTTTTCCAGAAGTTTAAGGACGAGGAACGTTTAAAGATGGAACTTTGGGCTACGGCTACCAAAACACTAAACAATGCCGATGAAAATACAGAAGTGGAACTACCGTTTCAGATTCTGAGCAACAATACCACTATCCCGATTATCCAGACTACAGACAAAGATAGCATTATCAATATGATCAATGTTGATAAGGAAATCAGTGCCGATTCGGATCGTTCAAAAGCCTATCTGAACAAATTACGTTCGGAGAACCAACCGATCATTATGGATCTGGGTGGTAAAAATCAATTTCTGTATTACGGCAATTCGTCCTTACTGACCAAATTAAAATTCTATCCGATTGCATTAGTCCTTATCGGACTGTTTTTTAGCGGTATGATTTTCAGTTTTTACCGCGCCAGCAAAATGGCTACCCAAAACAAACTATGGGCCGGTATGGCGAAGGAAACCGCACATCAGATCGGCACACCGCTATCATCGCTGATCGGATGGGTCGAAATTATGAAAGCGGACGATGTAGATGAGACGACCGTTTCGGAAATTGAAAAAGACATTAACCGACTGCAAACCATTACCGATCGTTTTTCTAAAATTGGCTCTGAGCCGGTACTTGAAGACCATGATCTGATACAGGAAACGGAACAATCGTATGACTATCTGAAATCGAGAACTTCCAAACAGGTTGAATTTACGTTTCAAGCACCGAACTATCCAATTCATATCCTAATGAACCCGGCTTTGCATAGCTGGACTATCGAAAATCTGGTTAAAAATGCGATCGATGCGATGAAAGGTAAAGGCAAACTTCATATTGCAATTGAAGATACCGAACGCTTTGTAAAGATTAAAGTGAGTGATACCGGAAGTGGTATTCCGAAGAAGTTATTCAACAGTATATTTGATCCCGGATTTACGACCAAAAAACGCGGTTGGGGACTTGGTCTATCGTTAACCAAACGTATTGTAGAAGAATATCACAGCGGAAAAATTAAAGTGGCGCATTCGGAAATCGGAAAAGGAACCACCATGCAGATTACTTTTAAAAAGGCTATTGTTTAAACAGTTCCTTTTGCTGTAGGCTTTTTTTAATGAATATGACTTTTTCACCATCCCAGGTATACGTCTCTTTCCAGACTTCATTTTCTGTTGGTATTATTTCAGATTCGTCTTCATTAGCCGATATCCGCCCTTTGCTTTCTTCAATAATTTTAAAAATATAACCCGGTTTACCACCCGGCTCATCGGGAAAAATAAACGTTTCATTATATGAATAAAGAGCAGCCTTAACAATTGACATCTTTTCCGGCAACACTAATAATTTTGTTCCGGTCCATCCAAAATAAAAGTAATATGTCGGAATGCCATAGACGCCACCACTGAAACTGATCCGGTAGAGATTTTGTATATTCTGAAGTCCGTAATTACCCATCAAACTTTGCTTATGGTAAGGCGTATCGTTAATATCTTTTCGGATTTCTTTGCTATCTAGCAGGGCATTGTTTTGATCCAGGACTTTAATACCCAGAACATATTCCGGGGAGACCGAGCCATCTTCTTCTTTTTTAGCACTGACACGTTCTAAAACCGTTAGAAAAGAAAGAGTATTGGTTGTTTTAAAATCGAGTGCCAGAAACCCAAGCCATAAATAGCCTTTTTTGGTTGTAGTACCGGATAGGTATTGGATTTCCACCCAATTCATATCGATCCCTTTTATTTTCTGTGTCTTCTGAGTTAGCTTTTTTACCATAACTCTTTTCCCCAGTTGTAAAGAATCGACTAACTTTCCGGAAGTTGACGGCACATCGCGGACATAACAGTTTGCAACGCCAACTATTCCTTCTTTTTCGATAACAACAGTGTCGTCCGAATCGCCTACATCCTTGCCGTAAAGCCATAGACCACTGTCGGTACCCTGCGCAAACACCGCTCCGGAAACCAGAAGCAGTAAAAGCAACACTATTTTTTTCATTAATTAAAGATTGCCGGCAATAGCCTGTGCCAGCTCTTCAAATTGTTGTTGGGTTAAACTGGTTTTACGCTGGAAACGCATATCGTCCATATCCTGAAGTGGAATAAGGTGTACGTGAACATGCGGTACTTCAAGGCCTACCACCGCCATACCGATTCGTTTGCAAGCCACGGTTTTTTCCAAAGCTTTGGCTACTTTTCTGGAAAAGCGCATTAGCTCCAGATAATGGTCTTCTTCCATATCGAAAATCTTATTGATTTCCGTTTTCGGAATACAAAGCGTGTGTCCTTTAGCATTTGGGTTAATATCCAGAAATGCCAGAAAGTTATCGTCTTCCGCTACTTTATGGCAGGGAATTTCGCCGTTGATGATTTTGGTAAAAATGGAGCTCATAGGAATTAGTCTCTTGAGATTTCTAAGATTTCGAATTTTAAGGTTCCGTTTGGCACCTGGATTTCTGCGATTTCACCCACCGATTTTCCAAGTAAGCCTTTACCGATTGGAGACGTAACCGAAATTTTACCGGTTTTCAGATCTGCTTCGCTTTCCGCTACAAGCGTATATTTCAATTCCATACCATTGGTCTGGTTCTTGATTTTCACTGTTGACAATACTAATACTTTCGAAACATCCAGTTGTGATTCGTCGATCAAACGAGCATTTGCCACTACCTCTTCCATTTTGGCGATTTTCAATTCCAAAAGTCCCTGTGCTTCTTTAGCAGCATCATATTCGGCATTTTCGGACAAGTCACCTTTATCTCTTGCTTCAGCAATAGCCTGTGAGGCACGCGGACGTTCCACACTCTTTAGCTGATCCAGCTCATCTCTTAATTTTTTTAATCCTTCGGCAGTATAATAAGATACTTTAGTCATATTTTCGTCGTTTATATAAATAGAAAAAATCCCATCAAAAACGGGATTTATGTCTACAAAGATATATTTTTTTATTTATTTCGTTTTTAATTATGCTCTTTATAGCACAAGTCAAAGTTAATTAAATTAAATTTGTTTTTCAATTGTTTTACTAGATTTTATATGAAAAAATACCTCTTTTTATTGTTTTTAGCGGCTTTTATCGGAAGCTGTAGCAAAGACAGTGTTGTAAACAATAATAACCCTTACCTACCTAACTATCCGGTTTCTTTAACGATCAACTTAAACCTTCCGGCTTATAGTTCCTTAAAGTTTATCAACGGTTATGCGTATGTATCGGGGCCTGGAGCCGGAGTACGCGGCATTATTCTTTTTAAAGGAGCCACCGGGATTGTAGCTTTCGACCGTGCCTGTCCGAATCAGGGATTAAGCGATTGTTCCACTATGGATGTAGATGGTATTGATGCGGTTTGTCCCTGCGACAATAAAAGATATAGTTTATACACCGGAATTGGCGGTGGCCAATATCCGATGAAACAATATCGTACAGAACAAGTCGGCGATATCGTTCGGGTTTACAATTAATAAAAAAGGCTGTCCAAAGACAGCCTTTTTTATACTTTTATAATCACACCTGACAGGTTTTAGAAACCTGTCAGGTGTTTTTTTTTATTAGAACTTCAGTGTTAAACCACCCATAAAATTGATTCGCGCCTGCGGATAATAACCAACTCCTTCGATTGTCGTAACCTGATTTGGATTGGACCAATCGTCATCGTAGGTATAGAAAAACCCGTTTGACTGGTATTTGGTATTAAATATATTATTTACCAATCCGGTAATCACAATTGATTTAAAAATCTTCTTCGGTTTGATTTCATAAATGATATTAAAATCAGAAACCGCATAGGATTTTAAGATTGATTTTTCCGAATCGACATTCCCCATATACTGATTTCCAACAAACTTAGACAACAAGGTTAGCTGTAGGTTTTTTAACGGCAACCAGGTAATCGCATTTCCAGCTATAAAATCGGGTGAAAAAGCAATGTTTGTTTTCCCGAAATTGTGCAATTCGCCATCTTTATTCGCTACAAAATCGACAATCTTGTTTTGGCTGATGGTTGCATTCTGACGCAATACCCATTTCTCCGAAATAAAAATACTGGCATCCAATTCCAATCCAACACGGTAACTGTTGTCTACATTAACCCGTTTCGATTCTCCAACATCATTCAATGCACCTGTTAGCACCAACTGATCCTTATACTTCATATAGTAGGCATTTACATTTAGCTTCGCCACTCGCGATGCATAGCGCCATCCCAATTCATAATCGTCCATTTTTTCCGGTTTCGGAACGTTCCCTTCATAATCGTTACGATTGGGTTCCCGACTGGCTTTGGCATATGAAAAATAGAAACTGTTTTTAGGATTCAGCACATAATTCAATCCTCCTTTTGGATTAAAAAAGCGGAACGTATCGTCCACCAATCCGGTTTTAACCGCATTCGCTTTGTAATTTACATTTCGATATTGTAAATCACCATACAAACTTAAGGCCGATGTAATATCGTAGGTGGCCTTAGCAAATACGTTGACATCGGTTTTAATCCCTTTGTCATCGTAAAAAAGCTGACCGTAATCGTAGGCTGCTTTTTCCTTTACCCATAACAATTTTCCAAAGTGACCGCCTTCAAATTTATTAGCACCACCGCCGATAACCATATCCAGTTTGTCATTTTTATAATTGGATGAAAATGTAAAACCGTAGAAATCGTTGTCCAGCCATTTTTGGTTGATCAGATCCGATCTGGAAATTGTTGTTCCGTTATCGACAAACGGCGTTAATCCAAACTCCGAGAACTTCCCACTTCGTTTATAGCTTTCATAATAACCTTTTCCTTTGGTATAATGCGCCGCCAGATTCGTCGACCAGTTATCGTTCCATTTTTCATTCCAGTGTAATTGGTAATGATCCTGATTAAAATTATCGGTTTGATTATCGTAGAACTTCACCTGACCGTTATCATCAAAATACAAACCGGAAATATTAAACCTCGGATTGTTATCCAACATATTTTCGTCCAAGCCTAAATCTTTCAGTTCCATCCCATCCAAACCGTTCCAAGACTGGTATGTTTTTTCCGAACCTCCAAAAACCAATGCTTTGATCAAGGTTGTTTTCCCCACATAGGTACCCTGAAGGAAATACGATTTCAGATCGGAAGACGCCCGGTCGATATAACCATCGGAATTGATTTTCGACAAACGTCCTGCCAATTCGAATTTGTTATTCAACAATCCCGAGCTAAATTTTACGGTATGTTTCCGGGTATTAAAACTTCCAAAGGAATTTGAGATTTCACCATTTCCTTTTTCCGAATAACCATCGGTTAGCATATTTAAACTGGCACCAAAAGCTCCGGCACCATTGGTTGATGTTCCGGCACCGCGTTGCAACTGCAAACTTTCGACCGATGAGGCAAAATCGGGCATGTTCACCCAGAAAGTTCCCTGAGATTCCGAGTCGTTATACGGAATTCCGTTAATGGTTACATTCACACGGGTCGCATCGCTACCCCTCACCCGGATTCCGGTATAGCCTACGCCATTCCCGGCATCGGTTGTGGTTACCACCGACGGCAGGTAATTCATCAGGACAGGTATATCCTGACCAAGGTTTCGTTCGGATATTTGTTTTTTTCCGACATTACTAAACGTAACCGGCGTTTTGTCGGCAGCACGAACCGCCGATACCAATACTTCGTCCAGTTGTTTTGTTTTTGTAGAATCGGTTACGGTTTTTTCCTGTGCGAAAAGCACGACCGGCTGAAGACATAGTAACGCCACAACGGATTGTAATACTGTTTTCATTCGTAAAATGTTACGAATAAAAGGGGTAATTATTCTTTGATTAATAAAAAATGATGTTTCCACGACACACGAATACCCTACGGCATCTGTGATGTCTTATTCCCTAAACAGCATTACCTGTTCCAGGTTCATTGGGTATGATCTCAGCTCGATTGTCCGGTTTTGAATCCGGATATAAGCACCCCTTTGAGACAGGACAAAATTATAAAAAGAAATCGCATAAAATCAAATCCGAATAGAAAAAACACAAAAAAGAGCGTTTTTTCCCTATTGCGATTACACAATTCCTAATTTATTCCATTCCGGGTTTCCGGCGCGATTCTTTTTTCTGTGCCTGAAATCGTTTGTTTTGAATCCGTTTTTTTACCGCCGCATGCGGAATACGAGTTGCTTTTCGTTCTTTTTCGACCTGCAAAGCCTGTTGAATCAGCGATAGAAAACGCATTGTCACGATTTCTTTATTTTTAAGCTGGCTTCGACTTTCCCCGCAACTAAGCAGCAAAACACCTTCTTTCGTTAGTCGGTTTTCAAGTTTCGCCATCAGGAGTGTTTTTTCATCATCGGTAAACGCTCCGGAACCCGCGACATCAAAAACCAGTTGTATTTTGGTCGCTACTTTATTTACATGCTGACCACCCGCACCACTACTTCTTACCGCCTTATAGCGCAATTCGGCAAATAGTATTTCTTTTTGCATATTATCGTGGCTGATGCGCCGGTTTTAATAAGTCGTTTACGGTTTTCACCGGATTAAAGGTCAGAAGCGGCACTTCGGCAAAAACCGTAATCCAGTTGGCCATCGCACCATTCCATAAGCCCGGTAATTCATAAGCCTTAATATCTTTACAGCCTTTGGTTTTATTGACAATAAATCCGGTATTATGATCAACATAATTTTCCAGATTGAATTTTTCTCCTTTATAATCTTTTACACCACAAACCAAATCCACCGGATTAAAATGCGTCGATTCGCTTAGGATTAATGCCTGCTTTTTATTTTGAAGATCTATTTGTGACGATTCCACAATTTGCAACGAATGCATGCCTTCTTCACCCGTCACCCAAAACGGTCCGCCGCCCGGTTCTCCTTCATTTTTCACCATACCACACACCCGTATCGGTCGGTTTAAAAGCTGAAACAACTGACTCTTTTGGTTTTCGAATGTATATTTTGAAAAATTACGCGGTAAGACAACATTTAGTTCACCGGTAGCAAAATCAATTATTTTTTGAACAATCGCCGGATCGGTTGTTGTTTCCAACACCTTCAGACTTTCGAAAATTTGTTCCTGTAGTCGTATCAGCAATCCACCTAATAATTTTTTATACCGAACTATCCCTTCAAAATGATTAAAACAAACATTATCGATATTTTTCACGAAAACAATATCGCTGGTCAGTCGGTTTAGATTCTGAATCAACGCCCCATGTCCGCCCGGTCGGAAGAAAAGCGAACCGTCTTCCAGTCGGAACGGTTCATTATCAAGGCCAACCGCTAATGTATCCGTGGCTTTATCCTGAAAAGAATAGTCAACATCGACTGCATTTTCATTCGTCAAAACCACTTCTGAAAAACCTTCCAAATGTTCTTCCGAAACTGTAAAATGAATATGATGCTTACCCTCTACATTGGTGTATGCCTGTGCTTCTTTGAGATGCTTATATATGGGTGTTGTGATCGCTTCTTTTTCCTGATGGAATGGCAATACCCCTTTCGGTTTATTCAGAAAATCGAATTTTGCCGGTGACAACATCGTTTCGATAAAACGGTAATATTTTTCATCCTGAGAAAAATCATCAAAACCTTCGTATTCCGATTTTGTTTCCTGGAGCACATCGGCATAAAACGGAAACTTTTCTATTCCAACCAAAAACACCGACAATTCCAATGCTTTCTTTCTATTTACATAGGCATTGATTGTTTCGTCGTGTAATTTAAACTCATTCAGAAAATCGACGAGAAATTTAAACATTCTGCTGGCAGCACCCGAAGCCGGAACCAGTTTTTCAATCGAAAACCGATCCTGACGCGCTTCGAAATAATCGATCAATTCCTGTTCCTGATCTTCATCAAAGAGTCGGATTCCGTCGCCTACCGTTGCGATTTTATGAAGGTTGATTTTCGCAATTCCTTCGTTAAAGAACTTCAATTGCCTTTCGATAGCATCGATATTGGTTCCCCGATGCCACATTTGTAGAAAATCGGCCGATGTAAAACCCAGGCTTTTGGCTTTAAGTAACATTTCCACCGCTTTTACCGCCGTTTCAAAACGCTGTTCTTTATTCCCCGAAAGGATAATATAGGGTTTATTATTTTCAATTAAGGCATTTTCAAAAAGCTGAAAGGTTTCTTCCCGCTTTTCCGGACGATCCCTTAGGTCGTCTTTTTCCCAAGGCACATCGACATCCGTCAGGAAAAACAAATCGTAGTTATGTTCACGCGCGGCATCGTCCAGTAATTCATTACAAAATCCATAATAGATTTCCGAAAACACTTTGGTCACCATCAGATTGGTATCACAAAACAGCAACTTACTGGCAATCTGAACAGCTTCATTTTCGAGTTTCATCTGACCAACGGCAATCGGAAGCATATCGCTTTCATCACAAATTGCCTGTTGTTCTTCCCACTTTTGCTGTAGATAATTTCGTGCATATTCGGGTATCCAGATGGTTTTAAAATGTTCTGCCAACTGTCTGGACAATGTCGTTTTCCCTGTGCTTTCAGGGCCGTACATGGTTACTTTTATAACTTTTGAGTATCGTTGTTTAAGATCTTTCTCCATTCTAAATAGGCCGATATTGCCAATAGTGTAAATATTAAATACTGTAACGACAACATTCCCAACCCTCTATATGCATAAAGCGGTACCGCGATAATGTCGCCGATTATCCAAAGCGTCCAGTTTTCGATTTTTTTATTGGCCATATACCACATACCGGTAAAAAACAGCCCCGACGCCAATATGTCAACATAATTTTCGTGTTTGATTTCGTAATCAAACAAATTATAGATTGCGAAAATTATAATAATTGTTATTAAAAACAAGAATATACCGATAATTTTTTCGGTCAATGTTGTCCTGGATATGGACAAAGAATCAACATTTGTTCTTTTTCGGGCCCAATTGTACCAGCCGTAAATACTCATTATCGAAAAGTACAGATTGATCAACATATCACCGAGATAGCCCGCCTGAAAAAGCAGGTAAACCGTAATGGTCGTCGCTATAAGTCCGGTTGGATAGACCCAAATATTTTCTTTTTTAGCATACCATACACTGGCAATACCAAAAACAAAGGCTATAAACTCCAGTACGATCTGTAGCGTTGATGCATTTTTATAGGCATCTAAAAAGAAATCCACCATACCTTATAAATCTGAAAAAAAGTCGGCGTTTTTTTCGAAAGCCGTTCCAATCACCACCATGGTTGCGCCAGCCTGATAGACCTGTTCCATATGTGCTTTCGACCGAATTCCGCCGCCAACAATAAGCGGAATAGCAATATTTTCTGCGACCTTACGTACTGTCTCCAACGGAACAGGCAATTGCGCACCGCTACCCGCTTCGAGATACATCATTTTATGACCGATCATTTCTCCCGCAAGAGCTGTTGCGACAGCAATTTCCGGTTTGTCATTTGGTACCGGCATCGTTCCGCTAATATAGGAAACCGTTGTTTGCTTTCCACTTTCAATGAGTATATAGCCGGTTGAGATTACTTCCAGTTGGGATTGTTTTAATAACGGAGCCGCCTGAACATGTTGTCCGATGAGATATTCCGGGTTTCTTCCGGAAATAAGCGACAAAAACAACATTCCGTCGGCATGATTGGTAATATGGGCCGCATTTCCCGGGAAAAGCAAAATCGGTAGCGTCAGTTTTGCCTTTAATGCTGCAATAATGGCATCCTGCTGATCATTAAACAACAAACTTCCGCCAATAAAAATATGTGTTGCGCCCGATAGTGCCATTTTATCAATCAGGACATCCAGCTGTTCGCAATCCACTTTATCCGGATCGAGCAAAATAGCCAGTAGTCGTTTTCCCTGTTGTTGTGCCGTTATAATTTGTTTGTAAATTTCCCCCATCATCTGCATGTATTTTGTTCGAGGGCATAAACCAATGTAAAGTCTTCGATTTCTTCAAAATAAAATTCGAAATCTTTTCGAAAATTATCTTTGGTAACGGTTGCCGTTCCTTTTTTATCGTCCATTACAAACGAATGAACGGTCATATTGTCTTTAAAACTCAGGCTTCGGGAATTGCACATTTTATATTTTGCTTCTTTCGCGCCCCAAATCACGGTTAACTTCCGGATATAATCGGGTTCGGATTTATCGAGAAAAGCAAATTCCGGATCGATAAATTTATCAGCAATTTTACTGATCTTCTCCCGTCGCAGCTCCATGTCGATTCCGACATTATTTTTTCCAACAATAATCGCTGAAAATTCATAGGAATGCGTAATTGAAATATTCTTACCATCGCTTAAATGTGGTTTTCCAAAAGCGTCGTAATACAAATCCAAATCGGTATAACCGAGCTCCGCGAACAGATTTCGTACACTTAGAAATCCTCTTTGATGTTGTTCGGATTTCATTCCGTTTACGCGTACACGGCTCGAGTCCTTTAACGGTTTATCGCGGAATAGTTCGTCCAGTGATTCTGTGATTTTCCAAACCAGAACCCGGGTATCAGGATCTATTTTTATTGTTTTATAAAGCGGCATTAGCGCGGATGGTTTATATATTGAAGCGGTAAATTTTTATTTTTCTGATAACGAAAACGTTAGCTTTTCCGGCAAACACGAAATATCCGGTTATCCTTCCAATTTTAAAAACTAATTCCGTAAATTTGCACTAAATTTTTTGTAAATACAAATAATAAAGCAGATGAGCACAAAAACATTGCCTTTCGTGGCTTACAAAGTAAAAGATATTTCTCTGGCTGCCTGGGGAAGAAAAGAGATCGAATTAGCAGAAGCGGAAATGCCGGGATTAATGGCACTTCGTGCAGAATATAAAGAAGAGCAACCTCTTAAAGGTGCTCGTATTGCAGGATGTCTTCACATGACGATCCAAACTGCGGTTTTAATCGAAACTTTAATCGCTTTAGGAGCTGAAGTTACCTGGAGTTCTTGTAATATTTTCTCTACTCAGGATCAGGCTGCTGCTGCAATTGCTGCAACAGGCGTGCAGGTTTATGCGTGGAAAGGTCTTAACGAGGAAGAATTTGACTGGTGTATTGAGCAGACCTTATTCTTTGGAGAAGACAGACAACCATTAAACATGATCTTAGATGACGGTGGTGATTTAACCAATATGGTTATCGACCGTTACCCGGAATTAATCCCTGCTATTAAAGGATTATCAGAAGAGACTACAACAGGTGTACACCGTTTATACGAAAGAATGAAAAACGGAACATTACCAATGCCTGCTATCAACGTAAACGACTCGGTTACCAAATCGAAATTCGACAACAAATACGGTTGTAAAGAAAGTGCTGTGGATGCAATCCGTCGTGCTACAGACGTAATGTTAGCCGGTAAAAGAGTAGTTGTTTGCGGATACGGTGACGTTGGAAAAGGTACAGCGGCTTCTTTCCGTGGCGCCGGTTCTATTGTAACCGTTACCGAAATCGATCCAATCTGTGCTTTACAGGCTGCAATGGACGGTTATGAAGTTAAAAAATTAGATACTGTAGTAGGTAATGCTGATATCATCATCACTACAACAGGAAACAAAGACATCGTTATCGGAAAACATTTCGAGAAGATGAAAGACAAAACGATCATTTGTAACATTGGTCACTTCGATAACGAAATCGATATGGCCTGGTTAAACAAAAACCACGGTGCTTCTAAAATCGAAATCAAACCTCAGGTTGACAAATACACCATCAACGGTGTAGATATTATCATTTTGGCCGAAGGTCGCTTGGTAAACTTAGGTTGTGCTACAGGACACCCAAGCTTTGTAATGAGTAACTCGTTCACCAACCAAACGTTGGCACAGATCGAATTATGGAAACACAGCGACAAATACGAAAATCAGGTATATATGCTACCAAAACACTTAGATGAAAAAGTGGCCGCTTTACACCTTGCCAAATTAGGCGTTGAACTGGAAACATTAAACACAGAGCAAGCTGCTTATATTGGCGTTGAAGTTTCTGGACCATTCAAACCGGAATATTACAGATATTAATCCCCAAAATATCCTGTAACAGAAAAGACCTCAAAATTGAGGTCTTTTTTTATACCTAATAGTAAAACCTGACAGGTTTTAATCTCAGCATATGTTTAAACCTGTCAGGTTTGGCTACTAATAATAACAATATAACCTAGCAGGTTTTAATCTCAGTATATATTAAAATCAAGTGTCTAGCAGTTAACATTAAGCAACAATAAAACCTGACAGGTTTTAATCTCAGCATATGTTTAAACCTGTCAGGTTTAGCTACTAACAATACAACCTAGCAGTTTTTAATCTCAGTATGTATTAAAATCAAGTGTCTAGCAGCCAACAATAAGCAACAATAAAACCTGACAAGTTTTACTTAGCGCGGGTTTAAACCGGTCAGGTTTGTCCACTAATAAGTACAAAAAAAAGCCCGTTTCTGAGAAACGGGCTTTTATATCTTTTCTTGTAAGATAAGATAGATTCTTATGCTTCGAATGGAACTACAGAAACATAGGATTTGTTTTCTCCTTTTTTCTGGAATTTCACCACTCCGTCAACTTTTGCATGTAAAGTATGATCTTTACCCATGTAAACGTTTTCTCCCGGATTGTGTTTAGAACCTCTTTGTCTTACGATAATGTTTCCAGCAATTGCAGCTTGACCACCAAAAATCTTAACACCTAAACGTTTCGATTCTGATTCTCTACCATTCTTGGAACTACCGACACCTTTCTTGTGAGCCATGACGTATTAGTTTTTAATGTTAATTATTCTTCTGTAGCTTCCGCTTTTTTAGTCGCTTTTTTCTTTGTAGCTCCCGCTCCAGTGATACCACTGATTACGATTTGCGTTAAAGATTGTCTGTGACCGTTTTTCTTTTTGTAACCTTTTCTTCTTTTCTTTTTGAAAACGATTA
>NZ_JASLCE010000070.1 GCF_030146175.1 Flavobacterium sp.
AGGTGCCTGTGGTAAACGAATTTCAGATTGAACACTGGAAATGGGTAGCCGATTATTATATGTGTGGTATTGGAGAAGTGTTTAAAACTGCTTTGCCTTCGGGTTTCTTACTGGAAAGCGAAACGATCATTTCCGCGCCTCAGGAAACCTATGCAGATAGTAAGACGTTGGAAGACGACGAATTTTTAATCTGGGAGGCTTTACAGCAACAATCGTCTCTAAAAGTGGAAGATATTATGGCGATTCTGGGGAAAAAGAACGTTTTTCCGGTATTGAACAGAATGTTGGCCAAAAATGTACTGACACTTCAGGAGGAGGTAATTGAAAAATACAAACCGAAAGTAACCAAATACATCCGCCTGCAATCGGAGTTTTTACAACAGCAGCAATTATCGGAATTGTTGGAACTATTGTCCAGAGCGCCTAAACAACGGGAATTGGTCTTACAGTATTTTCAATTGCAGGCAACGGAAAAGAAACCGATTTCCGTTAAAAAATTAATTGAGATTTCCGGAGCGGGTCAGGCGGCGGTTAAATCGCTGGTCGATAAAGCGGTTTTTGAAGAATACCATTTATCGGAAGATCGGGTTCGCTTTGAAAAATCGGAAGATTCCGGTTTTGAGCTAAGTGATCCGCAGCAAATTGCATTGAATGAAATTAAAGACAGTTTCGAAAAACAGAGTGTCTCTTTATTGCACGGTGTTACGGCTTCCGGAAAAACGGAAGTCTATATCAAGCTGATCGAAGAATATATACAATCCGGGAAACAGGTATTGTATCTGTTGCCCGAAATCGCGCTAACGGTTCAGTTGGTAAGTCGCCTTACGGCTTATTTTGGAAACCAGATCGCGGTTTATCATTCCAAATATACCAATAACGAAAGAGTGGAAGTCTGGCAACAGGTATTGCAAAATTCCGAAAAAGCCAAAATTGTAATCGGAGTGCGTTCGGCTTTGTTTTTGCCGTTTTCGAATCTGGGACTTATTGTAATCGACGAAGAGCACGAGCAAACGTTTAAGCAGTTTGATCCGGCACCGCGATACCATGCCCGTGATGCGGCTATAGTACTGGCGGCGGCACACCGGTCAAAAGTGCTTTTGGGATCGGCTACACCAAGTCTGGAAACCTATTATAATGTACAATCCGGAAAATACGGATTGATCAATTTAACGGAGCGCTACGGAAAAGTGTTGTTGCCGGAGGTTTTTCTGGTCGATTTAAAAGATAAATACAAACGGAAACGTATGAAAGGGCATTTTAGCGATACGCTGATTGAGGCCATTTCGGAATCCTTATCGTTGGGCGAACAGGTGATTTTGTTTCAAAACAGAAGAGGTTATTCTCCTTTTGTGGAATGTATGACCTGTGGACATGTGCCGCAATGTCCCAATTGTGATGTGAGTCTTACCTATTATAAGTATAAAAACCAATTGCGTTGCCATTATTGTGGTTATTCGATTGCAAATCCTACACATTGTCACGCTTGCCAGTCGGTGGATTTGTCAACCAAAGGATTTGGGACGGAACAGATCGAAATGGAATTGCGGGAGCTTTTTCCGGAAAAAAACATCGGTCGGATGGATCAGGATACAACCCGTGGTAAATATGGGTATGAAAAGATAATCGATGCTTTCCGGGAACAGGAAATCGATATTCTGGTCGGAACACAAATGTTGGCCAAAGGCTTGCATTTTGATAATGTAACGCTGGTTGGAATTATGAATGCGGATAATATGCTGAATCAGCCGGATTTTCGTTCGCACGAACGGGCGTTTCAAATGATGATGCAGGTAGCGGGTAGAGCGGGAAGAAGTGAAAAGAAAGGGAAAGTGATGATTCAAACCTATAACCCGTACCATAATATTATCCAGCAGGTAACGACCAACGATTATATGGGGATGTATAAAGAACAGGTCTATGAGCGGCACAATTTTAAATATCCGCCCTTTTACCGATTGGTAAAACTGACGTTAAAGCACCGCGATTTTGATAAATTAAAAGAGGGTTCGATGTGGATGTATAATGTGTTGACACAATCCCTTCAAATCCCGGTTCTTGGCCCGGAAGAACCCGCCATAAGCAGGATCCGGAATGAATACATCCGGACAATCCTGATTAAGATTCCGCAGAAAAGCCATTTGGGGAACACCAAAAAAATGATACGAAAAATAGGAAGCAGTTTTGAGGCGATCCCGCAATATCGGGCTATAAGAGTGTCGGTTAATGTAGATAATTACTAAGCGTTTTCGATCGCTTTGACCAAATCTTCTTTTTTATTCCGGCTCAATGGGATTTTGTTCGTGCCGATTTCAGCAAATTTACTGTTGAATTTGTCGATTTTATCAATGTTAACAATAAAGGATTTGTGAACCCGGATAAACTTGTCTTTCGGTAGTTCGTTTTCAAACGCTTTCATGGTCGACAGTACAAGGTGGTTGTCCTCATCGGTAATGACTTTTACATAATCCCCGTAGGCTTCGATCCATTTAATTCTCGAAATGTAAATTTTAAGTTTTTTAAGGTTACTCTTAATAAAGATAAACGGACTTTCCTCGTCGGAATTTTCTTTTCCGAGCAAAACAAAGTTCATCGCTTTTTTTACAGCAACATTAAATCGTTCGCGGGTAATAGGTTTGTGCAAATAATCGGTAGCGGCATAATCAAATGCTTTAACGGCATATTCCGTTTTTGATGTAATGAAAATCACCTGCGGTTTTGCCTTCAGTCCGTCTAGTAAATCAAAACCGTTTATAACCGGCATCTCGATATCCAGAAAAACCAGGTCTACGTTTTTGTTGGTAATGCAATTCTTTGCTTCAATAGCATTAGAGAATTCACCTACAAGGGACAGGTTTGGGTTCTCGGTTACGAGTTTGGTAATGGTTAAACGCTGAATACTACTATCATCAACTACAATACAGTTTATCTTCATAGTCTAATAAAAATCAAATAAGTTTATTTTAGTAATAAAAATAGCAAATCGTATCGGATTGACAAAGGATACTTGAGATAAAAACAGTGTTAGGACTAAAAAAAAGAAAATACCCTTGTGGATTAAATATAAATCGCTATTTTTGCACCCAATTTTATAACAAATAAATTTTATTCTTATGAATCATTATGAAACTGTTTTCATCTTGAATCCCGTTTTATCTGAGCAGCAGGTAAAGGAAACAGTAAGCAAATTTGAAGATTTTCTTACTTCTAAAGGAGCAGAGATGGTAGCGAAAGAGGATTGGGGCTTAAAAAAATTAGCGTACGAAATCCAACACAAGAAAAGTGGTTTTTATCATTTATTCGAATTCAAAGCATCTGGAGATATCTTAGTTGCATTTGAAACGGAATTCCGTCGTGACGAAAGAGTAATGCGCTTTTTAACTGTAAGTTTAGATAAACATGCAGTAGCGTGGGCTGAAAGAAGAAGAGCAAAATTAAAATCTACAAAAGCTTAATTAGTATGTCAAGTATTGAGCAATCTGCAAAAGGAAAAAAAGACGGGGATATCAGATATCTTACGCCTTTAAATATAGAAACTAACAAAACTAAAAAGTATTGTCGTTTCAAAAAAGCCGGTATCAAATATGTTGATTACAAAGATCCGGACTTCTTATTGAAATTCGTGAATGAGCAAGGAAAAATCCTTCCTCGTCGTTTAACAGGAACTTCTTTGAAATACCAAAGAAAAGTATCTGTAGCGGTAAAAAGAGCACGTCATTTAGCATTAATGCCATATGTGGCTGATTTATTAAAATAAAAAAGAGGCGAGATTATGGAACTTATATTAAAACAAGACGTACAGAATTTAGGTTTTAAAGACGATGTAGTATCTGTTAAGCCAGGTTACGGTCGTAACTTTTTAATTCCTCAAGGTTTTGCTATTTTAGCAACTCCGTCAGCTAAAAAAGTATTAGCTGAAAACTTAAAACAAAAAGCTCACAAAGAAGCTAAAATCGTTGCTGATGCGAAAAGCTTGGCTGAAGCGATCAAAGCTTTAGAGATCAAAATCACGGCTAAAGCTGGTGGTGAAAAATTATTCGGATCTGTTACAAATGCAGATATCGCTGAAGTTTTAGAGAAAAACGGACATGCAATCGATAAAAAATTCATCACTTCTGGTATCGTTAAACGTACAGGAAAATACAATGCTTCTATCCGTTTACACCGTGATGTAATCGTAGAATTAGCTTACGAAATTGTTGCTGAAAAAGCATAATTTTAGCAAAATAAAGCAAAAGCCTTCCCAATCGGGAAGGCTTTTTTTATACCTTTATGTTTTGTCGGCTATCGGATGCATCCGGTTGCGGTACTAAAACAATAACAATGAGATATACGCGATTAACAAAAGAACAACTGGAAGAACTGCACCCGGAATTTGTAAATTTTCTGGCCACTCAATCGGTCGATAAAGCCGAATGGGATAAAATTAAAGCGCAAAACCCGGAAGTCGCCGAACAGGAGATCGATGTTTTTTCGGATCTGATCTGGGAAGGTGTGCTAACCAATGCCAAATACCTGGAACACTATTCGAAACATCATATTTTTCTGTTTCATTGCAGCGATATTCACATGCAAACCATTGTGATCCATTCGCTGGTTGAAGAAGTCGATTTTCTGACCAAAGAAGGGTTGAATTGGCTTAGTGATAATCTGTTTACGGATAATGTTGAAATCCAGAAAGGACAAAAGGTTTTTGTAGACGAACGCAACGACGAAATATTCGGACTGGTTCGCCAGGGAGCCATCCTGTGTGACGGCGATTTGTACCGTCAGATGGAAAATATACTTGAGTAATAGAAATTCGGAATTACATCCCGAAATTATCAGAAATTGGTTAAATTAGTTCCTTCAAACTGGTTTTCCCAATTTTTGTATTTTATGGACGTTTTGCAGACTATTCAGGCGCTGAGAGAAGCATTGAATCAACACAATTATAACTATTATGTGTTGGATAACCCAACAATCTCCGACTACGATTTCGATTTGAAATTAAAAGAGTTACAGGCACTTGAAGAGCAGTATCCGGAATATTTTGACGAAGATTCGCCAACCCAACGTGTAGGCGGTTCGGTAACGAAAAATTTCGAAACCATTTTACACGAATACCGAATGTATTCGCTGGACAATTCGTATTCCAAAGAAGACTTATTGGATTGGGAAAAAAGAGCGCAGAAAATCCTGGGTGATGTTGCGCTGGAATATACCTGCGAATTAAAATATGATGGCGCTTCGATCAGTATTACCTATGAAGACGGAAAGTTAAAACGCGCCCTTACCCGAGGCGATGGTTTTCAGGGGGACGATGTGACCAATAATATCAAAACCATAAAAGCCGTTCCGATCCGTTTAAAAGGCGATTATCCTCCGAAATTTGAAATTCGGGGGGAAATTATTCTGCCGTTTGCCGGTTTCGAAAAAATGAATCAGGAATTGATCGAAATAGGAGAAACACCGTATTCGAATCCGCGAAATACAGCATCGGGAAGTCTGAAATTACAAGATAGTTCCGAAGTTGCAAAAAGACCGTTGGATTGTTTGTTGTATGCGCTCGTAGGACAACAATTGCCGTTTCAGTCGCAATTCGAAGGTTTGGAAAAAGCACGTCAGTGGGGTTTTAAAGTGCCAAAACAAGCACAGTTGGCCCGAAATATGGAGGAGGTTTTTGCTTTTATTGATCATTGGGATACGCAACGCCATACGTTGCCGTATGAAACCGATGGTGTGGTGATCAAGGTGAATAGTCTGCAATATCAGGACGAATTGGGGTATACGGCAAAATCACCGCGTTGGGCGATTGCTTATAAGTTTAAAGCCGAGCAGGTGTCCACACGATTGTTGTCTATTGCTTATCAGGTAGGGCGAACCGGAGCGATTACGCCGGTAGCGAACCTCGAACCGGTTCAGTTGGCCGGAACGATTGTAAAACGTGCCTCGTTACACAATGCAGATCAGATCGAAAAACTGGATATCCGAATTGGCGATACTGTTTTTGTCGAAAAAGGCGGCGAGATCATTCCTAAAATTATTGCTGTTGATGAAACGCAACGTCCAGTCGATTCGCAGCCTACCGTTTATATAACGCATTGCCCGGAATGCCAGACCGAACTGGTGCGGAAAGAAGGGGAAGCGCAGCATTATTGTCCGAATTTTTATGGATGTCCGCCACAAATCATTGGGCGAATCCAACACTATATCTCCCGAAAAGCAATGGATATTGAAGGTTTGGGAGGGGAAACCGTAGCTTTATTGTACAATAACGGACTGGTGCACGATTATGCCGATTTGTATGAATTGACAAAAGAGCAAGTGATTCCATTGGAGCGAATGGCCGAAAAATCAGCGGATAATTTGATCAAAGGAATTGAGAAGTCCAAAGAAGTGCCGTTCGAAAGAGTGTTGTTTGCACTGGGAATCCGTTATGTAGGAGAAACCGTAGCGAAAAAACTGGCTAAACATTATAAAACCATCGATGCATTGGCGCAGGCAAGTCTGATGGATTTGGTTCTGGTTGATGAAATCGGAGAACGAATCGCACAGAGTGTACTGGAATTTTTTGGGAACGATGCCAATAAAATTATCATTGAACGATTGCGAAGTTTTGGTGTGCAACTGGAAATGGGTGCGCATCACGACACGGCCGTTTCGGATCTGTTGTCGGGTAAAACGTTTGTAGTGTCCGGTGTTTTTGAAAAATTCTCCAGAGATGACCTTAAAAAAGCGATAGAAGACAATGGTGGAAAGGTGGGGAGTTCCATATCGAAGAAGACCGATTATGTAGTGGCCGGAGCGAATATGGGACCAGCGAAACTGGAAAAAGCAAGTCAGTTGAATATCCCGATTATCACGGAAGATGATTTTCTGCTAATGCTTCAATAAATGCTTTATTGTCAGGAGAATTATAGAAATTAACGTTTTTTTTTGATCCAAATCGATGGAATCTGCTTTTCCCGGAATTTTTACGTTATTGTAGGGTGTCCTATTGTAACTTGCGGCAAAAATCTTTCATTTTTAATCTGTTATGCGACGTATTATGGAGCAAAAAGTAAAAGACGGAATAAGTGGAATTCTCATTTTGTTTTATTTTTTGATTGGCGGGATTTCGGTTGCGAGCGAATATATGCAGGATCATTTTCTGACGTATATTTCGAAACCCTTCCTGATGCCGATATTGTTTTATCTCTATTACCTAAACTCCGAAAAGCGGAACAATGCTTTTGTGCTCGCACTTTTTTTTAACTGGATAGCCAATATTGCCTTTGTGGCGGCCACAAAAGATACGGTGTATTTCGGATCGCTGTTTTTTTTGTTGTACCGTGTTATGGTGGTTTATATGTTGGTGGAGCGGATTGCTTTTCCGAAGATTATTCCTTTTTTGATAGGTTGTATCCCGTTTTTCTTTATTTATATTACCGTTACAAGCCTTGTAAATGCCGAGATCGAAAACGGAATTTACCTGTTTTGGGTGAATGGGATTTTTATGATTTTTCTGGGCGGTTTTACCCTTGCGAATTATATCTTAAATAACAATAAGGTAAATACCCTGTTACTGATAAGTACCTTATTGTTTACGTTTATCCAGTTTCTCGTAACGATCAACCTGTATTATCTTACGTTGCCATTGTTTCAGCCGATTTCGTTGGCGATGTTTGTGGTGGCGCAGTATCTGCTTTATAAATCCGTTTTGATAATGGACTATAAAAGAGTTTTATACGACAATACTTCTTCCGGAGTGTGATTTGGTTTTGTTCGCGTCGAAATAAAAATCGATACGTCCTAAATTGATACCATAACATCCCACTTGATTGATCAAGACTTCTTTGCCGTCAAGATTTTTTTCAATTACCGGCTTGCTTAGGAAAGTGTGCGTATGTCCTCCAATGATCAGGTCGATGTCTTTGGTTCTTCGTGCCAAAAGAATATCGCAGATACGCTCCGGCTCGTTGTTGTATTTAAAACCGATATGGGATAAACAAATCACCAGATCGCATTTTTTCTCGTGTTTCAGGATACGAGTCATTTCGGTCGCGGTTTCCACCGGATCGTTATAAACGGTTTCCTTATAAAGCTTTTTGTCTACAAGTCCCTGTAGTTCGACACCCAATCCGAAAACGCCGATTTTGATACCGTCTTTTTCGAATATTTTATACGGTTTAACAATGTCGTTTAAAACCGTGTTTTTAAAATCGTAATTGGCTGAAACGAAATCAAATTTAGCATGAGGTAACTGTGCATAAAAACCGTCAATTCCGTTGTCGAAATCGTGGTTACCCATAGTGGCTAAATCGTATTGCAGCATACTCATCAGTTTGAATTCCAGTTCGCCGCCATAATAATTAAAATAAGGTGTTCCCTGGAAAATATCACCGGCATCCAGTAGTAATACGTTTGGTGTTTCTTTGCGAATTTCCTGTATCAGACTGGCACGACGCGCCACGCCACCCATATTCGGGTTTTTTGGATCCGTGGCTGGAAACGGGTCGATATGACTGTGAACGTCATTGGTATGTAATATCGTAATCTTTTTAATATCCGGGGCAGTTGTAAAGCTGCTTAGTGAAAGGCCTCCAACAGAAACCAGAGCAGAGCTCGCTAATGTGCCTTTTAAAAATTCTCTTCTTTTCATCTTCTTAATCTTTTATTCCAGGATAATTCGTTCGGTTGTGATAACAGGTATAGTGTCGACTTTTTTAAAGTAGTCGATTAACAGGTTACGGAGTTTGTAATCCATGTCATACGATTGAATTCCTTTTTTAAAGAAATTCATACTGTCGCCGCCATTGGATAAATAATCGGATGTGGCAACATAGTATACCTGATCCTCCTGAAGGGGTTTTCCGTTAACACTTAACGATTTGATGCTTAAATTGTCTTTGTTGGCTACGATTTTTAAACCGGATAACGGATGCGGTTTGCGTTCTTTTAAAATGTATTCGGCCATTTCGCGAATCTGAGCGCCTTTTAATGCGATAATGATCAAACTATTTTCAAAAGGCATGATTTCAAAAGCGGTACGAGTGGTAACATCGCCTTTTGGGAGTGGTGCGCGGATTCCGCCATGGTTCAACAGACAGATATCAATGTTTTTTTTCTCGCGTGACTGGAAAATCGGGTTGCCCATTTCGATGGTTACATCGGCCAATAGGTTTCCGATGGTTGTTTGCCAGGTTCCTTTGCTTTTGTCTAAGGTTTCGGGGCAATAGGCCAGTACATGGTCGAGTTCCTGGTTGATGTGATCGCGGTAAGGCGCTACATAATCTTCGATAGATTTAACATCCGGGTAAGCATTTGTGACACCGATTTGTTTTCCTTCAATTTTGGTGTTGTAGTACTTTTGAGTGGTACAGGAAACCGATAAAAAAATGCCCGTAAGGACAATAATTGAAGTTAAAATACGGTTATACTTTCTTAATTTTGTCATTTGTTATAATCCTTATTTAATTAACTTTGTATTCCAAGTAAAAGTACTATGTTTTTAAAAACAATAAAGGATTTTTTCCTAAAAAAAATCATTAAAAAAAGATTACCAAACTATAAACTTACCGTTACAACAGAGAAAATACAAACGATTGGTTTATTGCTGGATGAAAGTTATTTTTCGGCTCAGGACAATCTGATAAAGGAGTTGGTTGCACAGGGAATCCCGGAAAAAAACATCTCCATTTTGATTTATAAAGATAAGATTAAGAAAAAAGAGGTCTTTGATTATCCTTTTTTTAGTAGAAAAGATATCACCTTGGGTGGGGAACCGGTTAAAAAGGAAGTATTGGATTTTTGTGAAAATCCATTCGATATGCTGATCGGATATTATGATGTGGAAAAAGCGCCGTTGGTTTGGGTGACGTTACAGTCGAAAGCCAAATTTAAAGCCGGATTTGCTACAATCGATAAGCGATTGCATCACTTTATGATCGCCACGGTAGCCGAAAAGTACCAGGAGTTTGTATCGGAATTGTTTCGATACCTGAAAATTTTAAACAAAATATAAAAAATAACCATGCAATCATTAATAGGAACCGGTGTTGCGCTTGTTACACCATTTAAAAAAGATTTTTCGGTAGACACCGAAGCATTGACCCGAATTGTAAACCATGTTGTGGATGGCGGAGTAGAATATTTGGTCGTTTTGGGAACAACGGGCGAATCGGCAACATTGAGCCAGGACGAAAAAGAACTGGTGATCAAAACGGTTATCGAAGCAAACAACGGTCGCTTACCATTAGTATTGGGTGTTGGCGGAAACAACACGTATAAAGTGGTGGAGGAGTTAAAAACACGCGATCTTTCGGCTTTCCAGGCGATACTTTCGGTTTCACCGTACTATAATAAACCGACTCAGGAAGGGATTTACCAACACTTTAAAGCGGTAGCGGAAGCATCTCCAATACCGGTTATTCTATACAATGTACCGGGAAGAACGGCGAGTAATATGGTACCATCGACGGTAATCCGATTGGCAAATGATTTTAAAAATATTATCGGAATCAAAGAAGCTGCTGGTGACATTGTGCAAGCAATGAAATTGATTCAGCACAAACCGGAAGGCTTTTTGGTGATTTCCGGAGATGATATGGTGACATTACCGATGGTTTTAGCTGGTGGTTCCGGAGTGATCTCCGTAATCGGTGAAGGTTTTCCAAAAGAATTCTCGGAAATGGTACGTTTGGGCTTGGAACGAAAAGTAGATGAAGCTTATAAATTGCATTATCTGTTGGCCGACAGTATCGATATGATTTTCGAACAAGGTAATCCGGCTGGTATCAAAGCGGTGTTTAAATCACTGGGATTATCGGAAGATACGGTGCGTTTGCCATTGGTAAATGTTAACGAAGATTTAGCAAAACGCATTGACGATTTTGTAAAGAAAATAGTAAATTAGCCTTTAATTAAAAAAAAGAAATATATGTTATCAAAAACTATTGAAGCAGCTGTTAATAACCAGATTAAGGTAGAAGCGGATTCGTCACAGATATACTTAGCAATGGCGTCTTGGGCTGAAGTTCAGGGTTTTGAAGGGATTGCAACATTTATGTATGCGCAGTCCGACGAAGAAAGAATGCACATGCTAAAGCTTGTGAAATATGTAAACCAACGTGGCGGTCAGGCGCAAATTCCGGCCGTTATCGAGCCATCATTGGACTATTCGTCTTTTAAAGCATTGTTTACGCAATTGTTCGAACACGAAGTAATGGTGTCGGCAAGTATCAACGAATTGGTCCATGTTTCCTTATCGGAAAGAGACTATGCAACGCATAACTTCCTACAGTGGTATGTTTCGGAACAAATCGAAGAAGAAGCTACAGCAAGAACTATTTTAGACAAAATCAATCTTATTGGAGACGATAAAGGAGGATTGTACCTGTTTGATAATGATATGAAAAATTTCAGCGGGAATCAGCCAACGTCGGCACAATAATAGTATAAAAAACAAGTTTAAAGAAGATGTCATTTTACGGACATCTTTTTTGTTTTTCGGCTGAAAAAAAAGATTTTGTAATCTCTAATTAATAACTAAATTTGCATTTGCTTTCGGAAAAAGACTTTTCCGGGTTTTGAAGGCATAAAAACTGATAAATAAAATGAGTAAATTTCTATACGTTTTTCTTGTTGCGGTTCTGTTAACCTCATGTAGCCAGTATCAAAAGGCTTTAAAATCGGAAGATTTGGCGATGAAATATGAAGTGGCAACCAAAATGTACGACGCCGGAAAATATTCAAAAGCGATACGTTTGTTCGAACAGATAGCAGCGCCAAACCGAGGAAAACCTCAGGCTGAAAAACTGTTTTATATGTTTGCACAGTCGTATTATAAGACCAAACAGTACTATTTATCAGGATATCAGTTCGAATCATTTGTAGCGGGTTATCCGAAAAGTGAAAAAAGAGAAGAAGCTGCTTTTTTAGGCGCGAAAAGCTTTTATCAACTGTCACCGGTTTATTCGATAGACCAGACCGATACGCAAAAAGGTATCGATAAATTACAAGAGTATATCAATACGTATCCGGATTCGCCTAACATGGCCGATGCGAATAAAATGATCACCGAATTGCGTCAGAAGCTGGAGAAAAAAGCATTCGAAATCGCAAAACAATACAATACTATCGGGGAATGGTCGCGCGATTACAATGCGGCGATTAAAGCACTGGACAATTTTATTGTCGATTACCCGGGTACAATTTATAAAGAAGATGCATTGTTTTATAAGTTCGATTCGACCTATAAACTGGCAATAAACAGTATTCATTCCAAAATGGAAGACCGTTTGCACACGGCTAAAACAGCCTATTCGGCGCTAATCCGTTTTAAGGGAGATACCAAATACAAAGCAAAAGCCGATGAAATGTTGGCCAATATTGATAAAGAATTACAACAATTTTCTAAATAATTAAGAACGTCATGGATTTAAAAAAGACTACTGCTCCAGTTAACACGGTTACCTACAATAAGAGTAAGATTGAAGAGCCGACAGGAAACGTGTATGAAGCGATCACCATTATGGCAAAAAGAGCAAATCAGATTAATTCCGAAATCAAAAAAGAATTGATCGATAAGCTTGACGAGTTTGCTACTTACAATGACAGTCTTGAGGAAATTTTTGAAAACAAAGAGCAAATCGAAGTTTCCAAGTTCTACGAAAAACTACCAAAACCACATGCTTTAGCAGTACAAGAGTGGTTGGATGGTAAAATCTATTACAGAGACTCAAATAAATAATCCTAATGTCTGTTTTAAGCGGTAAAAAAATAATACTGGGTGTTTCTGGTGGAATTGCCGCATATAAAACGGCAACATTAGTTCGACTTCTTATCAAAGCAGGTGCTCAGGTCCAGGTGGTCATGACACCTGCTTCTAAAGATTTTGTAACCCCCTTAACGCTGTCGACCTTATCCAAGCGACCGGTTTTTTCCACTTTTTTTAATGAAGAAGATGAGAATGCCGTTTGGAACAACCATGTCGATTTAGCGCTTTGGGCCGATCTGATCGTAATTGCTCCGGCTACGGCCAATACCCTTTCCAAAATGGTCAATGGCAATTGCGATAATCTACTCATTGCAACTTATCTTTCTGCAAAATGTCCGGTTTATTTCGCTCCGGCGATGGATCTGGATATGTATAAACATCCGTCTACCATTGCGAGTTTTAACGCTTTGCGGGATTTTGGGAATCATATTATTCCGGCCGAAAAAGGCGAATTGGCCAGTGGACTTTCCGGAGAAGGGCGTATGGCTGAACCCGAAAATATAGTCGCTTTTCTCGAAAAAGATCTGGAAGACCAATTGCCATTACGCGGAAAAAAAATACTGGTTACTGCCGGTCCTACCTACGAAGCAATCGATCCGGTGCGTTTTATAGGGAATCATTCGTCCGGAAAAATGGGCTATGATATTGCCAAAGCTGCCGCCGATGCCGGAGCCGAGGTAATTTTAGTATCCGGTCCGACACATTTGGATATCAAACACGAACACATTCAGATCCGACGGGTGCAATCGGCACTGGAAATGTATGACGCGTGTCACGACTATTTTGATCAGGTCGATACGGCTGTTTCGGCTGCTGCGGTTGCCGATTATCGTCCGAAAAATGTTGCTAGTCAGAAAATAAAAAAGAATGATGCTGCGTTTTCCATAGAACTGGAAAAAACAAAAGATATACTCGCTTCGCTGGGCGAGGTCAAAAAAAATCAGTTTTTGATTGGATTTGCACTGGAAACCGAAAATGAAATTGAGCATGCCAAGCAGAAAATTCAGAAAAAAAACTTAGATTTGATAGTTTTAAATTCATTAAACGATACCGGTGCCGGTTTTGGTAAACCAACCAATAAGGTAACGTTTATTGATAGGAATTTTTTAGTCGAGCCGATGGAACTTAAAACCAAAGAAGAAGTCGCTCAGGATATTGTCAACAAAATAATAGCTCATTATGCGTAACTGGATACTACTTATACTTACTTTTTTATCGTTAAACAGCTTTGCGCAGGAACTGAATTGTAGTGTAAGTGTAAATTACAGTCAGATTACAAACGTAAACCCGCAGATTTTCAAAACCCTCGAAAAGCAGGTGACGGAGTTTATGAACAATACCAAATGGACTGAAAAAACTTTTAAGCAAAACGAAAGAATCAACTGTGTGGTATTTATCACGGTAAACGGTTTCGATTCCAACAACTTCGATGCGACCATTCAGGTGCAATCGTCCCGACCAATTTACAACTCGACCTATTCGTCACCGGTGTTTAATATTAACGACAAAGATTTTAAATTCCGTTATGTCGAATTCGAAAATATGTATTTTAACCCGAATAGCTTTGATTCCAATCTGATTTCGGTTTTGGCATTCTATGCGAATATGATCATAGGGATCGATGCGGATACTTATCAGAATATGGGTGGTGGAAAATACCTGGATGCGGCTTTGGCAATTGCCAATGTAGCGCAGTCCAGCGGTTATGAAGGATGGATACAATCGGAAAAACGAAATACGCGTTACTATTTGATCAATGATATGTTGTCGAATACTTACGCGCCTTTTAGAGAAGCGATGTATCAGTATCATTTACAGGGATTGGATCGAATGGCTGAAAATCAGAAAACGGCCAAGGAAAAAGTAATTGCTTCGATCGAAACCCTTTCGAAAGTACACGACGTACGTCCGAATTCGTTCCTGATGCGGGTGTTTTTCGATGCTAAAGTGGACGAATTGGTAAGCATGTATTCCGGCGGACCAAATGTCGATATTGTACAACTGACTGAAAAATTAAATAGAATATCTCCATTAAATTCTTCTAAATGGAGTAATATAAAATACTAAATTTGTGTTTTACTAAACCGCTGCACAAA
>NZ_JASLCE010000038.1 GCF_030146175.1 Flavobacterium sp.
GCTATCGTCGGATTTGTCGACTGACAGAAATCCTGAGTCGCATCGTTTGTAGTTGGTGTTGGCGCATCATTTACCTGAACGGCAACGGCCAATCGAATAGAACTTTCACAGCCTGAAGTCGGATCAACCAATACACCATAATACGTTCCCGTTGTTAATGGTGTTGTAGGTGCTACTACTGTACCACCGGTTGACGCATTATACCAGATCACTCCGGTTTCGTTTACCTGAATTGACGCTACTGTTGGATTTGTCGACTGACAGAAGTCCTGAGTCGTATCATTTGTGGTTGGTGTTGGCGCATCATTTACCTGAACCGCTACCGCTAAACGTACTGAACTTTCACAACCGGATATGGCATCGATCAGTACACCGTAATACGTTCCTGTAGTTAATGGTGTAGTTGACGCTACTACCGTTCCACCGGTTGGTGCATTATACCAGATCACTCCGGTTTCGTTTACCTGAATCGACGCTACCGTTGGATTGGTCGACTGACAGAAATCCTGAGTGGCATCGTTCGTTGTTGGTGTTGGTGCATCGTTTACCTGAACGGCAACGGCTAAACGTACCGAACTTTCACAGCCCGATACTGCATCAACCAATACACCGTAATACGTTCCCGTTACTAATGCTGTAGTCGACGCTATTACGTTACCATCGGTTGGAGCATCATACCAGATTACACCGGTTTCATTGACCTGAATCGACGCTATCGTCGGGTTTGTCGATTTACAAAAATCCTGAGTCGTATCATTCGTTGTTGGTGTTGGCGCATCATTTACCTGAACCGCTACTGCTAAGCGTACCGAGCTTTCACAACCCGATATGGCATCTACCAATGCACCGTAATAAGTTCCGGTTACCAATGGCGTAGTCAACGCTAATGGTGTACCACCGGTTGGTACGTTATACCAGATTACACCGCCTTCGTTAACAATAATCGATTCCACGATTGGATTATCAACTTTACAGAAATCCTGAGTCGCATCGTCGGTGGTTGGTGTTGGCGCATCGTTTACTTGTACTGTCACTGCCAAACGCACTGAACTTTCACAACTTGTTGTCGCATTTACCAATACCCCATAATAAATTCCGGTTACCAATGGCGTAGTCGACGCAATTACGTTACCATCCGTTGGGGCATCATACCAGATTACACCGGTTTCATTAACCTGAATCGACGCTATAGTCGGGTTTGTTGATTTACAAAAATCCTGAGTGGTATCATTTGTTGTTGGTGTTGGTGTATCGTTTACCTGTACGGCTACTGCCAGACGTACCGAGCTTTCACAGCCCGATATGGCATCAACCAGTACACCATAGTAGGTTCCGGTTACCAATGGTGTTGTAGTCGCTAATGGCATTCCACCAGTTGGTACATTATACCAGATCACTCCGGCTTCGTTTACAATAATCGATTCTATAATCGGACTGTCAACGACACAGAAATCCTGAGTCGTATCGTCAGTGGTTGGCGTTGGTGCATCACTCATTCTCACGATTACATCCTGTAAAGTACCCGGAAGGTTGGTACAGGTTGTTTCGCTCGAAACTGCTACATAATAAGTATACGGACTGTTTGTTGTGGTTAAGCCGCTAATGGTTAAAGTACCGTTTGCCGCAATACTATAGGTCACCCCACTAACTGTTCCGTTCGTAATCGGTTGTGTGATATCGTTACTAAAATACCATGTAAATACCGGGTTCGTCAACGTAGTGGTTGGTTGAATCGTTATCGGATTCGGATTTACCAGACAGTGTTGAACATCGCTTACCGTAATATCGGTAGCTACAGACGACGGCAATATCGTAAAGGTAACCGATCGTCTCTCGGTCGGTAAAGTCGCACAGAATTGATCGGAACTAACGCCTACATAATAGGTATAGGTTCCCGGTGCTAATCCGGTTAAGGCTAATGTAGCCGTCGATTGTCCGGTGATTAAAGTCTGATTCGTTCCGTCAAAACTATACCAGTAATAGATCGGATTGGTTACCGCTGGCGTACTGTTTAGCTGCGCTGTTAACGTCACTGCACCCGTCGGGCTACAAATGGTTGTAGCATTTCCTGAGTTGATCTGTATTCCGGTTAAAGACGCTTGTGGAGACGTCGCACGAACAGTTATTGTGATTAGTGTTCTTTCCATCACTTCACATCCGCTTCGTACCGGTTGCAGATAGAAATTATGACTACCTACCGTAAGACTATATGGAATGGTATAGGAAGTTCCACTGGTTATCAGGTTTCCTCCTGTTGGGGCATCATACCAGTTAAAAGTTGTACAGTCAATTGGAGCAATACTCACTACATCGCCATAACAAACTTCAATGATACGATCGCCACCGCTTCCTACAACATCAATTGCTGCTTCACGGGTTACGGAATGAATCTGTAAGGCGTTTAATACACTGGCCGCACCACCAAAACGAATACGCACGCGATCAAAAGCCGGTGATGTTGCATTGGTTATCAATACAGCTTCTGTCCCTCCGTTTAATAATTGCAGGGTCAGTAAGCTACTACTGCCATCTAATTCAGGTCCAACCGGATTGTTACCCATATAGCGCTGGATACTAAAACCAGCGATAAGTCCAAGATTTAATACGGTGCTAGGTCGTGACATTCGTACTTTTACCACGTCATTTTCCTGTGACGTTGAGCGGAATTTCACCGTCAGTTCCGATGCAGCTAAAACACCTACACCGGTAGTCATTGTTGCAAAAGTAGCATCGTTATTGTCGACAGCATTCCACGGATTCGTTACACCAACCGTACTGGTTAAGGCTCCGATTCCCAAGTCGATATTGCCATAGAATACATCTTCTACATCACCCGGCTGACAAACTACCGGATCGGCAACTTTATGATAGTAGGCTTCGTATATACGGGCACTTTGTGCTACACTTAATACCGATCCGATTTGGATTCGAATACCATCATAGGCTTTCGGACCTGTACTATTGGATGGTACAAAGGTATATTCGAAGTTATTTTCACCCGGTAACAGGTTTAATAAGGTTCCTGATAATTGCTGTAGGGTTCCGATATCAATCGGGTTACCCAGTCCATCTCTTTTGGTACCAATAACCGATACAGCTCCCAGTAAAGCCAGTCCGCTAAATTCGCTTCCTACTTTTACGGTAATCGGTGTTCCTGCCGGAATGGTCGTATTCCACTGGATATTTTGCCAGGTTGTACCAATTCCCAATAGTCCCAAACCGGTTGTAATAGTTGAGAATGTCTGCGGATTATGGTCAATCGCCAATGCACCGTTTGTTACACCTCCCGTGATGATCGATCCGGAAGTTTGTGTGTCGGCATAAACACGATCTAAAAATACCGGACAGTTGGCCGGATCAATTACGTTTACCGTTACGGAAAGACTCACCGAACACAGTCCGTTGCTGGCAACCGCTGTAAAAGTGTAGTAACCCGCTGTTGTAAACGGACCGGCTACGTTAGATCCTAAAGCCGTTCCACTCTGGTTGTACCAGGTTACGGTGGCATTAGACGTTGCTTGTAAGGTTACCGAATCGCCTAAGTTAACCGTATAGGTTGCCGGATTAACCTGCAAGGTCGGTAGCGGATTAACCGTTACCACAACCGGTTTACGCGCAGATGCACAAGCATCGGCCGGATTAGAGGCCTCTATATAATAGGTTCCGCTCGTCGTAATATTTGCCGCAGCCGCAGCCGTGATCGGGTTATTACTACTATCATAGAAAGTATAGGTTGTCGCTCCCGAAGTATCGAAATTGGTGATCGCATCTCTAAGGTTTACAAAACCGCAACCGGAAATGGAAGCCAATACCGTTAATGGTGTTTCAGCTCCCAGCCCTACCTGTACAGCAGCCAGTGTGTTGATTGCGTTTTCACACAATCCGGCTACTTCTATCGCGATATAATAATTTCTCGGTGTATTGGAGGCGTTTAATCCACTAATAGCAAGTGTTCCGAGTGCATCATTTTTAATATACGTAAGTCCCGGATGTCCGGAAAATCCACTGATAATTTCCTGTGTTTTGTTTTGATCGGTATAGTATTTAAAAACACCTCCTGTTAAACTCGTAGTTGGTGCTAAAACAGCCACACCCATACACGATGCGTTTACATTCGCATTAATAGTGATATCCGAAGCTGTTGGTAATGGGTGTACCGTTAATTGTATCGGAACTCTTTCCGAAAGTCGGGCACATCCTATCTGACGGGTAGCTACATAATAAGTCGCACTCGCGGTTACGTTATTCAGTACATACGGTACATTATAGGCTGTAACGGCAAGTGGTGTGGTTCCGGTAAGGCTGTTAAACCATACCAGTTCGTTTGTCGAAGCCGTCGAAGCGGTTAAATTCACTGTTTGACCACTACAAGCCGTAATAGCCAGATTTCCGGCTGTTACCGATGGTTTGGCCGGCGAACGGTATACATCGAATATTTTTACCGTTTTAGTAGCGTTTAGCTGTACCAATGAGGAAATTGTTACTCTAACCCGGTCAAAAGCTTGCCCCGGAGTAAACACTACATCTGTTTTTGCTCCGGAACTGAGTAATCCCAAGAGATCGAGATTGAGCAAGGATCCTAATCCCGACGAATAGACGACATTGGTTCCATTTAAAGCTTCAATCTTAATTCCATCCGAAACACCCAAATTGAGTAACGACGGATCATCGAGTTGTAAAACCAGATGAAACTGATCAGTTGCTGCTGATGGTGTTGCAAAATATATCGTCTGACTGATTGTTCCTGCTACCGTCAATACCCCCTGACTCACCTGAGAAAAAGTTGTATTACTGTTATCTATTGCGAAATTAGGATTCGCAACTCCTGCGCCACCTACTCCTAAAATATCGACTGTACCTCCGGTACCATCAAACGAAGTCGCAAAAGCCGGATTACAAACATCACTTCCCGAAAAATGAAAGGCACTGTAAACCCGTAACGTATTAATTGTTCCTAATAATAAGGTATTGGTATAATCTTCAATTTCGATACTATTATAAGCGACACTAGGTGTAATCGCAATATAATAATTACCGTTAACATCGTATACAAGCCTGGCGTTTTCGTTGGCAAAACCGTTAATCGACGAAGCCGTAAAAACAGGTGTTGCATTGCCGGTTTCTTTTGCCCGAACCTCAAAATAATGATTCCCTAGTGCAAGCGTTCCTGTAAGATTTGCTAATGCACCTCCCAAACCACCTCCAAGAAGTGTATTTAAAAGCGTGGCATCGGTTTGGATTCTTACATAAGATGTGGTTCCAGCCGGGACAGTAGTCGGAAATCCCAGCTCTATCCTACCGGTGTACGAGCCCAAATTAATGGCAATACCACCGTAGGATTCCAGTGTAGCGTAATCGGTTGTACTAACCGATACCGCATTGCCCGGCGCAGCAACATGACTGTTGTTACCAAGCAGTTGATTGGCATACACATAACTTATCTGTGCATGGGAATCAACGTGAACGAAAAAGAAAAATGCCAAAAAGAGCAGATAGAGCCTTTTAAAACATCTTTTCAAGGTAAAATTCCAATTCATAAGCAATAGTTTTAAATTAGGTTGTGCAACTATATAAAGAACTATCAGACAACTCACAGGAGTGCCGGAAAGCTATTAATCTTTCATTTATGCTGTCTTGCTAAGTGTTAAATAGCTACTTATTCAAACAAAATGGCGATTACTTATAATTTTGGGATTTTGGTTTTTTAGTAACGGATCAAAGGATTCATTCTCTAAAAACATTAAATATGTTCTTTTTCGCTTTAAAATGATCCGGAACAAATGAAATCAATACAATCAATAAATGTAACTTTTTAACACTATTAAAATAAAATTATAAAAAGATGAAATGACATATATTGTGAACTTTTTTTCCTTTCCATAAAAGTATTACACATTTTGAGAATAAACAAGAAAAAAATTAATTTATACATCAAATGTTAAATAAACTCTTACATATTTCAGTAAATACCTGTAAAAGAATACTGTATATTTTTAAAAAACATTCATAAACCTTACAAAAATTACCTAAAACCCATTTGTCACAATATTCACATATTGTGAACATACTTTAAAAAAGTCGAAAATTGCGAAAACATAACAAAATGAGATATTATTACATTTTTAAGAAAAATAATTCCACACACCCGAAACGAACTATTTTTATTATTTTAGCCCTATGATTAAAGTATCTATTATCGGTTCGGGTAATGTTGCCCAACATCTGATTGCTGCTTTTCTAAAAAGTGAAGCGGTAACACTACTTCAGGTGTTTGCACGGAATAGCCAATCGGTATCGCATTTGGTACCGGAAAATCGTATCACTTCCGATATCTCCGAGCTTAAAACGGCCGATCTTTATATAATTGCTGTATCCGACGATGCTATCCCGGAAGTTTCCAAACAACTAAATTTTACCAATAAATTAGTAGTCCATACTTCGGGTAGTTCGGGAATGGATGTTTTGGATCCAAAAAACAGAAAAGGAGTGTTCTATCCGCTGCAGACATTTTCAAAAGATAAGGCTGTCGATTTTACCGAAATTCCGTTATGTCTGGAAGCTGAAAACGAAACCGATTATACGCTTTTGGAAACCGTAGCCGCGGCACTTTCAGACAAAGTTTACCGAATTGATTCCGCGCAACGTCAAAGTTTGCATGTTGCTGCCGTATTTTCGTGTAATTTTGTCAACTATCTCTATCAAATCGGAGATGAAATTTGCCATGAAAATAACATCCCTTTCGAAATCCTTTTCCCGCTGATCCGGGAAACGGCCGATAAAATCAAAAAACTGCCGCCAAAAACAGCACAAACCGGCCCGGCCATCCGCAGGGATCAGAAAACTATCGAAAGGCATCTGAACTTTTTACAAAATAATCCCGAACGAATTAAATTATATCAACTACTAACAGAATCCATACAAAAAAATAATGTCTAAGAGTTACAAAGAATTAATGAACGACATCACTACTTTTATTTTTGATGTCGATGGTGTTTTAACCGATGGTACCATACACGTAACCCAAACCGGAGAAATGCTCCGCCATATGAATATCCGCGACGGCTATGCGATGAAAGCTGCCGTTGAAAACGGCTATACCGTTTGTATTATTTCCGGCGGAAGCAACGAAGGGGTACGTATTCGCCTTCGCAATCTGGGAATAACCGATATCTATCTGGGCGTTCCGGATAAAGTGGAAACCTTTGATGAGTTTACCGATATCTATAACATCAAACCTGAAAATGTCCTGTATATGGGCGACGATATTCCGGATTTCCATGTGATGAAATTAGTTGGATTACCAACATGTCCGCAGGATGCCGCTCCGGAAATAAAGGAACTTTGTCGTTATATTTCGCATAAAAACGGAGGAAAAGGTGCCGTTCGCGATGTAATCGAACAGGTCATGAAAGTTCAGGGAAAATGGATGGAACATTTTGATGCGAAATACGACTAAAATTTAAGTTCCCCTATATGATGCACTTTTTAAAGTTAATCCGCTATCAAAACCTGCTAATGATCGCGCTGATGCAGTTGCTGTTTCATTATGCCTTTTTAAAACAACAACCCGGACTGGTATTGGCCTTATCCGATTTTCAATATATCCTGCTGGTAATGGCGACACTATGCATCGCGGCCGGAGGTTTTGTGATCAACAATATTATGGATCAGGACACGGATCGTATTTCCAAACCCGAAAATCTGGTGGTTGGGAAATTTATCTCCGAAGGCATGGCCTATAATATCTATATCGGTTGCAATATTGTGGGTGTTGCAATCGGATTTTACCTGTCGAATCTGATTGGAAAAGCCGGTTTTTCAGCCTTATTTATCGTAATCGCAGCAACGTTATATTTATACGCTACCAGTTTAAAACAAAGCCTGCTTATCGGAAATCTTATCGTAGCACTATTACTTTCGGTTAGCGTTATCATAGTCGGTATATTCGATTTATTCCCGATAATCAACGACTCAAACCAAGCACAGTTAAGTATTTTATTCCGAATTCTTTTGGATTATGCCGTATTTGCATTTATGATCAACTTTATACGGGAAATCGTTAAGGATATCGAAGATATGGATGGCGATTATAATGCCGGAATGAATACCCTACCCATTGCCATTGGAAAAGCGCGTGCTGCCAAAGTAGCCTTTGCATTGGCCTTTATTCCAATTGCGAGTTTGCTTTATTATATCAATCAGAATCTAATGGGACTACAATTTGTTTTGCTTTACCTGTTGGCTTTTGTGATAGGACCACTACTCTATTTTCTGATCAAAATATGGAGCGCCAAAACAAAAATCGAATTCCGCCATCTGAGTATGGTTTTAAAACTGATTTTAGTATTCGGAATTCTTTCCATACTTGTGATTACACTAAACATGCACTATCATGGTTAATACACTTTTTAAAAACCACAATATTATCCTGGCGTCCGGTTCTCCCCGACGCCAGAATTTCTTTAAAGAATTGGATCTGGATTTTGAAATCCGTTTAAAAGAGGTCGAAGAAGTCTATCCGGACACCTTAAAAGCCGAAGAAATTACCGACTATCTGGCCGAGTTAAAAGCAAATGCCTTTACCGGCGAACTGGCCGATAACGATATTCTGGTAACCAGCGATACCATTGTATGGCACGAAGGCAAAGCCTTAGGAAAGCCCAAAGATTATAACGATGCCTTTGAAACACTACAGTCACTTTCCGGAAAAACCCACGAGGTGATCACGTCTGTTTGTCTCACAAGTACGACAAAACGGGTAACCTTCCATGAGTTTACTAAGGTCACTTTTAATCCGTTGCCGGACGATTATATCCGCTATTATCTGGATCATTATTCGCCTTTTGACAAAGCGGGTTCCTACGGCATACAGGAATGGATCGGACTCGTGGCTATTGCCCGTATCGAAGGTTCGTATAACAATGTTGTTGGGCTTCCTGTAGATAAAGTCTTTCAACATTTGCTTATCTTTGTAGCTTAAAGCCTTTCGATTATGATAAGTAATGAGTACACCGCCCAGATCATCAGTTCTATAATTGCGTTACTGTTTTTTGCCATTGTCCGCTATCTGGCGACCAAGATCGTAAAGCGCTTCACACTGCTTTCGCATACTATGGAACGCCGCAGTAATTTGGTGATCAAATATATCAGTATCCTGATCGGAGCTTTGAGTGTGCTTTCGCTTACCGTAATCTGGGGTGTTAAAGCCGACGATATCCTTCTGGTTATTTCGTCTATGTTTGCCGTGATCGGGGTAGCTATGTTTGCACAATGGTCGATCCTGAGTAACGTCACGGCTGGAATTATCCTGTTTTTTTCGTTTCCGTTTAAAATCGGCGATATTATTAAAATCCATGATAAAGATTTTCCAATCGAAGCCGAAATCGAAGACATTACCACTTTCCATGCGTTGTTAAAAACAAAAGACGGCGAACGCATTACCTATCCGAATAATCTTTTACTGCAAAAGGCCATTTCGATTATCACCCATCAATCCGAAGAAAAAGAGTTTATGGATTAATTTTTAATAAATTATAAATCATTAAAAATCAATTGATTATAATTTATTTTATTTTTTTATCGGCTTCAAAACACCTTGAATTATTTTTTGGCACAATACTTGGTTTTAGTTAAACAACCCAAATAAATTGTTTAATTAAAAACTCGATTATCATGAAAGCTATACAAATATTGGTGTTGGGAATGTTGCTGTCCATGTCAAGTATGAACGCACAGGTTTCCGTAAATATAAACATTGGAAATCCTCCCGCCTGGGGTCCTGTAGGATATACGGATATCCGCTATTATTATCTGCCGGATATTGAAATGTATTACGATATTAACACAGCGATGTTTATCTATTTCAGCAACGGCGGATGGGTGCGCACCGCTTATTTACCAAGACGTTACAGACACTATGATCTGTATGGCGCTTATAAAGTATGCTTACATGATTACGGACCCAATCCTTATATCTATTACAAATCACACAAGATAAAATACTATAGAGGCTATCACGGTCCCGCTCAGGTAACGTATCAACCAAGACCCCGAGGTGGTGTTGAATACCGTGACGTACGAGTAGTACAACCGGTTGTACGCGATAACGATCATCGTGAACGAAGAGAAGAACGTCGCTATAACGATTACCGAATGGATTACCGAACTGCCGATAACAACCAGGGTAATGGTAAAAGTTTTGAAAGATCCGAAAACCGTAACAATGGCAGAAGCTACGAAAGAAGCAATGATCACGGAAACGGAAGAGGTAACGACCATGGCGGTGGACGTGGCGGTGAAAACGGAAATGGCAGAGGCGGCCGACGCTAATTAATCTTATAAATTCAAAGGCAAAGACAATTTTAACGTCTTTGCCTTTATTTTTAACAGTTAGGTACACTATATTTGGAAAGCCAACCTTAAAATTGATCATGACAAAAAAACTACCCTATTATTGTATACTATTACTACTATTATTTCAACATTCTTTTGCCCAACAACCTAAAAAACCAACCGCATCTGAAATTTACAACCAGATTGAAAAATTAAACTTTTTAGGTTCGGCGCTCTATATCGCGGCGCACCCGGACGATGAAAATACCCGGTTGATTTCGTTTCTTGCCAATAACACCAAAGCCCGTACGGGCTATCTTTCGTTAACCCGCGGCGATGGCGGTCAGAATTTAATCGGAACCGAACTTCGCGAACTTCTCGGTGTTATCCGTACACAGGAACTAATCGAAGCCCGAAAAACCGATGGCGGCGAACAGTTTTTTTCCCGTGCCAACGATTTTGGTTATTCGAAAGTACCAACCGAAACCCTTGAAATCTGGGACAAAGAAAAAGTAATGAGCGATATGGCCTGGATTATCCGAAACTTCCAACCGGATATCATCATCAATCGTTTTGATCATCGCTCACCGGGAACCACACACGGACATCATACATCGTCGGCCATGCTTTCGCAGGAATTGTTTACACTGGCCAACGATCCGAATTTCGAACCGTCGCAATTGCAGTTTGTAAAACCATGGCAACCGAAACGTTTATTTTTTAACGTTTCCTGGTGGTTTTTTGGCGGAAGAGATAAATTTGAAAAAGCCGATAAATCCAAATATATCAACCTGAGAACCGGTGTTTACTTCCCTTCTCTTGGAAAATCCAATCAGGAAATCGCTGCGTTAAGTCGTAGCAAACACCAATCCCAGGGATTTGGTTCCACCGGAGTACGCGGTGAGGATATGGAATACCTGGAACTGATTAAAGGCGACGGCATAACCGATCAGCAAAATCTTTTTGAAGGCATCGATACCTCCTGGAAACGGGTTAAAGGCGGTGCGCCAATTGGCGAAACAATCGATTTTATCCTAAAATGTTTTGATTTTAAAAATCCTTCCGCTTCGGTTTTTGATCTGACAAAAGTATACCGCCAAATCGAACAACTGGACGACAGTCACTGGAAAAAAATAAAACTGGAAGAAGTTAAAAATATCATTGCCAACTGTGCCGGATTGTATCTTGAAGCCGTTGCCGAAGAACAATCGGTTACACCCGGAAGCAATCTCAAAGTAAAATGGGAAGCCATTAACCGCAGTCCGGTCGAAATGAAATTACTGGCGTTACAGCTTATTCCTCAAAATGAAACACTGGAACAGAGTTATCCGTTAAAAAACAATCTTTTCGAAAGTGAAACCATTACGGTAAAAGTACCGAAAGACGTTCCGTATACGTCGCCTTACTGGTTAAGCGAAAAAGGAACTACCGGAATGTACACCGTAAATGATCAACAAAAAATTGGGTATCCGGACATTATCCGAAACCTAAAAGTAACCTTCTCTATTTTGGTCGAAGGCGTACAAATTCCATTTACCCGTGACATCATCTATAAATACAACGACCCGGTAAAAGGAGAAGTCTACCGACCGTTGGATGTAGTACCGCAGGTAACGACCGAAATTCTGAATAAAGTACAGTTATTTAAAGACAAGAAAAAACAATCGGTTGCGATAAAGGTAAAAGCCGGCAAAGACGATTGCAGCGGAACGATACAGTTGGAATTACCTACCGGTTGGGTAGTGACTCCGGAATATATGCCGTTCCAGCTTCATAAAAAAGGAAGTGAAAAAACCGTGACTTTTGAAGTAACGCCTCCTAATTATGCTACGGAAGCGACCGCTAAAGCCATTGCGACGATAGAAGGAGAACGTTTTGATCATCAACAAATCATTATCGATTATCCGCATATTGCCCTACAACAGGTATTACTTCCGGCCGAAGCGAAATTTACCCGTGCCGATGTGGAAACCAAAGGAAAAAACATCGCTTATATTATGGGTGCCGGCGATCAGGTGCCACAAAGTTTACAACAAATGGGTTATACCGTGACGTTGTTAAAACCGGAAAAAATCACCAGTAGTCAGTTGGAAAAATTTGATGCTGTGGTAGTAGGGATCCGTGCCTATAATGTTGTAGAAGCCTTACAGTTTAAACAACCGCTTTTATTTGAATATGTGCAGAATGGCGGTACCATGATCGTACAATACAATACTACCGGTAATTTGATCACTCAGGATATCGCACCGTATTCGTTGGAAATATCATCCGACCGGGTTACGGAAGAAAACGCAGCCGTTACCTTCCTGGATCCCAAAAACAAAGTGTTGAATTATCCGAATACCATTACGCAAAACGATTTTAAAGGTTGGGTACAGGAACAGGGCTTATATTATCCGGACAAATGGAGTAACGAATTTACGCCTATCCTACAATCCAACGACAAAGGCGAAACGCCTAAAAAGGGTGCCTTATTGGTTGCCAAATACGGTAAAGGCCATTATATCTATACCGGATTGAGCTTTTTCCGCGAGTTACCCGAAGGCGTTTCCGGAGCGTTCCGCTTGATGGCCAATTTAATTGCCGTAGGAAAATAGTCGTTTTAAATCGTTACTAATCAAAAACTAAAACCACTTTTTTGTATTTTCGAAAGTGGTTTCATCAACCGGATTGCCGGTTTTAAAAACAGCATCACATGATAGACAAACCTACTTCCTGGAGAAAAAGCTATACGCTGGTATTGATCCTAAATGCTTTCTATATACTATTGTTTTATTTTTTAATGCAAATGTACACCTAAGCCATGCAGAGTATTGACTGGATCGTATTATCGGTAACCTTATTATTTATTGTAATCTATGGTTCCTTAAAAACCAAAGGAAGCAAAAACGTCGAAGAATTTATTCTCGGCAATAACGAAACACCCTGGTGGACCGTAGGTTTGTCGGTTATGGCTACACAAGCCAGTGCCATCACGTTCCTATCCACACCAGGTCAGGCGTACCACGACGGAATGGGATTCGTCCAGTTTTATTTCGGACTTCCTATCGCCATGGTGGTGATTTGTATCACCTTTATTCCAATCTACCATCGTTTAAAAGTGTTTACGGCCTACGAATTTCTGGAACAGCGGTTTGATGTTAAAACCCGTTCACTGGCGGCTTTATTATTCCTTTTTCAAAGAGGATTGGGAACCGGACTTACCATTTATGCGCCAGCTATTATCCTTTCGTCACTATTGGGCTGGAATCTGACGCTGATGAATATCATCATCGGATTACTGATCATTATTTATACCTTTTCCGGTGGTACCAAAGCCGTGAATGTGACACAAAAGCAACAGATGTTTGTGATCATGAGCGGAATGTTTATTACGTTTTTCCTGATTTTAAGCTACCTGCCGGATGAGCTTAGCTTTAGTAATGCCTTAGGTATTGCCGGTGCCAATGGCAAAATGAATATCGTGGATTTTTCGTTTGATCCGGAAACCCGTTATACCTTTTGGAGTGGTATTACCGGTGGTTTTTTCCTGGCGCTCTCCTATTTTGGAACCGATCAGTCGCAGGTGGGCCGTTATTTAACCGGAAAATCGATCAAAGAAAGTCAGATGGGACTTATTATGAATGGTCTTCTAAAAGTACCGATGCAGTTTTTTATATTACTGATCGGTGTTATGGTTTTTGTGTTCTTCCAGTTTCATTCGGCTCCTTTGCATTTTAATCCGAACAATATCAAAACGGTCAATCATTCGCCGTATAAAGCGGAGTACCAAAAACTGGAAAAACAACTGGATCAGGTTCAGGAGGAAAAAAAGGAAATTAGTCTTTTATATGTCGGTCAGTTGCAACAGGATTTTGACAATCCTATTTTACAGCAAAAAATGGTTTCGCTATCCAGTAAAGAAAAAGACCTGCGCGAAGAGGCCAAAGACCTAATCACAAAAGCCGATCCGAAAACGGAAACCAACGATAAGGATTATGTTTTTATTCACTTTATCCTGAATTACCTGCCTAAGGGACTAATCGGACTTTTACTGGCTGTAATCCTTTCGGCGGCGATGTCTTCGTCGGCATCCGGACTCAATGCTTTGGCATCGACCACTACCATCGATATTTACAAACGAAATCTGAAAACCGAAAAAGATGAAAAACATTTTGTTAATGCCACGCAGTTTTTTATCCTTTTATGGGGATTGATTGCTATTCTTTTTGCCTGTGTGGGAACCTTGTTCGAAAACCTGATTCAGTTAGTAAACATTGTCGGTTCAATTTTCTACGGAACCGTACTGGGTATTTTCCTGATCGCTTTTTATATCAAATATATTAAAGCCAAGGCGGTTTTTTGGGGTGCCTCTTTTAGTCAGTTACTGATTTTCTATATCTATTATCTGGATGTGGTGAGTTTCCTATGGCTCAATATCATCGGCGCGGTCTTAACCATTGTATTCGCTTCGCTGATCGAAACCTATTTACGTATGACACAAAAAGAAACCGTATAATCCTTTTTTACAATACGAAAAAGCCGCTCTAAAAACTAGAGCGGCTTTTTTATTGGTTTTATGCGATACTATTTGTACGTGGATTCCAATTACGAACACTGGAAAACCTGCGAGATCAGTTGGTGTTTTTCCGAATAAAACAGGTACAGTGTACCAAACATATTGCTATGATCCAACTGCGCTACAAATTCCATTTTTTTGCCATCAGGGTCACGTGGCGTTTCATTACTCTGTACCCAATCCGGTTTACCAAGTCGTAACTTTCCTTCGGTCTTGTTCTCCTTGATTTTCACCTCATGTGCAACGCGATCAATAGTGTTTTCGGTTGTCGTATATACAAAATTAAAGAGCGCAGCGTTCGTATAGCCTGGGGTCATAATCCTGTCGGAAGTTCTTTGCTGTTCAAAATCACGGCACCATAAATAGCTTTGTGTTCGTATTATCATTATTACCTGTTGCAAGGTATAATGTCCTGAAAGCGTAAAATGACCTGTACCAAACCTATTTTCATTGGTTACCTGTATCTCATGTCCCAGATGTTCAATGGTATGTTTGTTTTCCCATTGTTCTATGATGACTTTTTTCTCCGTCTTTTCGAGATAATTTAAAGACCAGTTGTCGTTTTTCTCAGAACAGCTAAAGGTATATTCAATGGTATCGGGCAAGTCGTCTTTTATATTGACTTTAACCGCTATCTCATTTTGATTTTCGATTTCGCAGGTATATTTAAGTAAGCCCGAATTCAGATCATAGAAATGATTAAAGGCATGCAGGTGTATCAGTTTTCCCTGAACGGCAAGGCGATTTTCTTTTTCCTTACCATCAATATACCATCCTCCGATGATAACATTCCAGTCAGTTTCACTTTCCTTAAATACGGCCGAGAATGGTAGTCTTGTGTAAGCATATCCTAATTCTTTATCAACTACCGGAAGATGATGTGGCGCCAATTCCTTGGATGCCGTAAACCCTTTACGCGTCTTTTTGTACACTATTTTTTCGGTCATCGTGATATCGCGTGCCGGTTGGTTCGTGGTAGTCTCGTTTAAAAAGCCATCGGAATCATAATCGTAGGTAAATATTTCTGAGTCCAGCCATTCCCCGTTGCCCAAAAAATATTGGATCGTCTTGGTAACCGGCATCGGCATTCCGTTAATGGTTTCATAACGATACGTAACACGCCTGTTGGGATCATGTGAAAACGATCCGGAATGTAGCAACAAACCGTCGTTACTATAGCGGTCAACCTGGCGATAATTCAACTCTTCGACCTTGTCGGCCGTGGTTTGCAGGTACTCGCGCTTTACATCCGATGCACTATATTCTTCCAGTTTTCGCAACGTAAGTGGGGTCAGTAGCTTGTATTTGCCCTCTTCCAGTTTGAAGTCGATACGATCCACGTCTACATTTTGGAGCATAAAGGTAAAGGGTAGCCCTTCCCATTTTTCGTTAACTACTCCACCGTCCAGTTTTACTATGGGCATTAATTTTTTATTGAATTCCTTAGCCTCGATAAGACAGTCGCTAAGCTTTGGAAAACCCTCTATTTTCGATTTCTTTTTGGAATGAGAAAGGTTAAGTTTTTTTTTCATTTATGTATCCTTATTCTATGATTAGCCTTACACGTGTAACGCCTTCTTCGTCGTTATATTCCTGATTATATACTCTTTTACCGATGATAGCCGCAGTCGCAGCTTTAATGTCTTCCAATTCGCCGCTCAATTCGATTGTAACGTTACGGGAAGTGGCAAAGACTTCTTCATCTTCAAAATCAGAAATATATAAATAAAATTTATCCAATATATCTTCCAACGGATATTGCGAGTCCTCCCCTTCTTCCAGCTCGTAGCTTAATCCGAAAAGATGCTCTTCGTCCGGTCCCTGGTAAATGTTGTCTTCTACCATGCGATAGTTGGCCGCATCGTTGAATTTATCAAAATGGGCGAATTGTATGTTTTTCATATTGATTTACCGTTTTATTTTATTCTTCCGAAAACATCCAGTTACCGATAGCCTCATAATGCGTTTCGTCCATATTTTGTGAGGAATAGGCCGCGGTACTAAACGTGTCACCTGCTTTAAAGTGTTGCAGGTGTTCCGGTTTTAAAACCTTTATCGCTACTACGCCACCCGGATGGTCGGATTCTACATTTGTAAAATCGAGCGTATCGTCACTATTCACGGAAATTGCATTACTCCAGCGGTCGTAATCCCAATCGTCAAACGGAAAATTGTTAAGGCTTACCAGTTTGATATTGGCTATAAAATCAATACTATGGTTAACGATCCAACGTTCGTCAAGGTAATTGTCGACACTTATCTCTTCTGCCAGCGAACAGTTCGCCACCTGATTATAGTCGTCGTCATACTTATATACGTTATCGGGACTGCACAACAACCGCAACGCAAATTCTTCGTCGGCAAAACAGCCAAAGCTATCATCTGCTAAAAAAACAGCAACCGTTAACGTGTCTTCTTCTACTGATTGTACTCTTATGTGATAGTTTGCACTCATATTTTTTTCATTAAAAATGCTGTCCATTTAAGTAGACAGCATTTTGGTTATCTTATTAGTAAACTTAAACGCTCTTTTAAGGATTCCGGTAGTCCTTCCCTATGGTCATCCTGAGCATATTCATGCCCCGTTTTCTTATAACCCAAAGCAATTACCGAATCGATATTGGTATACTCATTGTTTTGAAGTAGTGCTACAAGATCATTGTAATCCTGGTTTTTAACCATTTTTTTCAGTTTCGGATATACCGTTTTCTTGTCTGAAAAACGCAATTTTTTGGAACGACATACCACCGAGAAAAACGCAGAAAGCGCATACTCCATATAAATAACAAAGTCGCACTCGTGTGGCGTGTCATAGGAAGCACTGTGGTCATCGCCAAAGGCAATTGTAGGATTACCGTTTTCAAGTATCATACAGGCGTCATGGTAATAATTATACCCGTCTATATAATGAAGCAATCCCCCATCGCTTTGTGCAGACTCACCCAGATCGGTTTCCTGTGGCTCGCCATACAAATAAAAACCTTGTTGGGTTGCCAAACTTTCAGCCGAAAGGATCGAGATCCAACCTTCTTTATAATCGTCGTCGTCTTTGGCTATAGGAATTTCTCCGTCGGGATCTTCTTCGATTTCGGCTTCGGGGAAAATAACCGAATGCCATGAAATATGAAGACCATTACTGCGTTTGTAAAATTCCCGTATAAACGGATTAAACGTAAAGGGTTCATCCGGTGCCATAGCGTCATAATCTTCGCTGTTTTCCAACTGCCTTTCATAGACTTGTGCTTCGGCATCAGCTAATTCTTCTTCTGTTGCTCCGGGATATTTAATAACATTAACCTGACTTACCAGGTCGTGATTGCGCAATTCTTCAATGGCTTTGTCCAGTCGGCTAAAATAGCTTTCTGCCCATTCCTGTGCTTTTTTATTCATTTTTTTGTTGGGTCGCTTTTTTCTGTAAAAAACTTTTTTAATTAAATTCCAGTAGTAGCCAATTCCGCGTCTTTCGCCAAAATGGAAAGCCAATACTTAGTATTTAAAGAAAAAGAATACAACCGCAGCCCATTCTTTTTTCACACCTTTTGCATAGCCTAAAGTACCGTGGCTACTACCTTCTACCGTACCATCATCTTTAACGTAACCAATAGTACCGTGGCTACTATTCTCAACCGTTCCATCTTTTTTTACATAACCTACCGTACCGTGGCTTTTGTTTTCGATAGTACCATCACTCTTAATATAACCTATGGTACCGTGACTTTTGTTTTCTATAGTTCCGTCATTTTTTATATAACCTATAGTGCCACCGCTGCTGTTTTCAATTGTTCCGTTACTACTAATCTTTCCTATCGTACCGCCACTTCTTGATTCGATAGTTTGCGCCTGAGTAAGCGTTCCACATAATGCTAAAGCGGCTACAAATAATAATTTTTTCATAATGATACTGTTTAAATTTTGTTGGTTTATTAATAAAAACTTCCAAATATAAAATAAAAAATAATCACAATGTCGAGAAATTATCAAACGTAGCTTTTTAGAGTAAAAGCGTAGCCAAATTACAGTTATTCGTTTTTTTTCCGGTAACTATTTGCTGCTATAAATGTCCTTTTCGTTCCTTAAAACGCATAATATCAAGATCAAGATTTTCTTCCAGATTATTTTTTAGATAATGGACCACAACTTCATTTTGAATCATAAAAAATATAACTAAAATCATTTAAAATCATATTTTTACAACACTAGTAATTAATAGCAATATACACCATGAAGATTATCGATTTATCCAAGCCTATTCAGTACAACAAAAATGATCCCTGGTTTATGAAAGTCCGGATCAAACACAAACCACATCGAAAATCGAAACTACTGATTCGCTTTTTAGGTTTACCAAGCCGACTATTTCCACAGCATTTTTCGGGTTGGGCCGATGATACTATTAAATCGATGGGTGTACACGCTACAACCCATATTGATGCGCCCTGGCATTATGCTCCTACCTGCGAAGGGAAACCGGCCAAAACAATTGATCAGATTCCTTTGGAATGGTGTTATGGAAAAGGCATGGTAATCGATATGAAACACAAAGCCGATTTTGATCCGATTACAACCGATGATATCCAATCGTTCCTTACACAACATCAGCTTACGCTGGAACCCAAGATGATCGTGCTGATTAAAACCGGTCGGGATATTTATAACGGAACCGAAAAATTCCACGAAATCGGAACCGGGATGAGTGCCGAAGCCACACGTTGGCTTATCGATCAGGGGATTAAAGTTATGGGTATTGATCAATGGGGTTGGGATTTACCGCTACATCATCTGATCAAACAGGCAAAAAAAGAAAATAACCGCAACTTATTCTGGGAAGCCCATTTGGTTGGATACGAAAAAGAATATTGCCATATCGAACAGTTGGTCAATCTGGATGCTTTACCCTATACCGGTTTTGACATTGCTGTTTTTCCGCTTAAAATTGTGGGTGGTTCTGCCGCACCGGCGCGCGTGGTGGCGCTTTTCAGAGATTAAAATTCAAAATCTAACAGGTCGAGGCTCATAAAAAAAACTGTCAGGTCTTTGAAACCTGACAGGTTAAAAAAAGGGTTGTCGCAAATGCAAACAACCCTTTTTTATTATCGTTTTAAACTAAAATGCCCTTTGACTTCCCTTCCGTCCGGCAAAACCAATACATACCAGTAATCAGTCGATGGTAATGGTTCTCGGTTATAGATTCCGTCCCATCCGCCGGATGCTTTCATTTGGTATACCATTTTTCCGTATCGGTCGAAAATAGTTACGATGGCATCTTTATAAGGGCTGATCGTAGCTCCTTTAATGCGCCATAGATCGTTATAGCCGTCACCATTTGGTGTAAAGAATTTCGGGATTCCCAATACGGCGATACGTTTTTTAACCGTTCCGCAACCGTGGAAATCTTTTACATATACCGTATGAACGCCCGCTTCTACATTTGCGAAAAAATTACTGTCCTGATACGGTCCTTCTTCGTTATCCAAAGCATAAACATAATGATCACTACTTCCTGTAACATATACGGCTACTGTATTGGCATCGTTATCCGATAAATCGTTTACTTCAACAGCGGTTATCACCGCTACATCCGAAGCAATTACCGTGATCGTACGCGTGGCCGAACATCCGTATACTTTGTCGGTTACTTTTACGGTATAGGTTCCCGCTGTATTTACCGATAAAAGCGGTGTTGTTGCGCCGTTGGACCATAGGAAATCGTAACGGTTCGCATCGGCAATTCCGGCAGATAACAGTATAGACGTATGCGCACATAATATCGGAGCAAAATCATCGGCAACCGGAGGAAGTGGTCGTACGTTTAGTTTTATCTCGTGTAATCCGTTACAATCGTTATTCGTTTCAATACGGGCGTAAATAAACTGAGTGGTTGGAATGGTATTGGTAAAAGTCGTGTTCAATTCGTTTTGCTCCAGTAAGGCATCCGTAAGTGTTGCATAATACGCTACATCCGTTCCGGGTGCTTCCAGTCCGGTGTCTGTTAAGGTAAAAGCAGCATAAGCCGTATCCGAACAGGTATTTAATTCAAAACGCTGTGTTGGTGTGAGCGTTACCTGCAATTCCAGTGTTGTGGTCGTATAACAACCGGTTGTCGTATCCGTTACACGTACCGTTAGCATTTGCGGATTAGTTGTGTTGGTAAAGCTAGCCGCTAACGGATTGGTATTATTGGCTTCGTCAGTCGCATTGTTAAAGAATGTCGTCACGAGGTTTGCATTACCATTGGTAAGTGTCGCATTGGCTTCCGTCAGGTTAAAAGTCGTTAGCCCGTCCGGATTTAATCCGAAATCACATTGTACTAAAATAGCCGGGGTTGCTACCGGTAGCGCATTTACTTTTAGGTGTATGCTTGCCGTGGTATAACAATTCGGATTGTTTTTGTTTTCAATGCGGATAAAAATCTCCTGGTCATTAGGAGTCGTATTCGTATAATTATCCGGTAACGGATTGGATTTGGTATCGGCTTGTGTCTGGTTTAAATGGAAACTGATGTTATAATCTGCCGCATTTTGCGTACCTAATATACCAGCTACACGCGTTGGCAAATTAAACGTTTGTATTCCAGTGGCCGTAGCATCGTCACATAGTACATAATTGGCTGCGCTTATAATCTGCGGTTTCGGTGTTACCGTCACATTAAAATTAGTCAACGCATAACAGGCCGCATTGTTCCGGTTTTGAACGCGCGCGTAAATTGTAAACGCCGCTGTTGTATTCTGGAAAGCCGCCGCATTGACCGTATTGGTATTGGAAGTAGCATCTGTTGCAGACGTAAAATAGCGCACTTCAAAAGTAGTGGTGTTTTGTCCGTTTAAGATCGCATTATCCTGTTGCTGCAAATCGATTGTCATTCGCCCGTCGCTATCGGTATCGCATAAATGCAAGTCCGTTGCCGGAAAAGCATTCGGTACTTCATGTATGATAACATTTTGTGTCGTGGAAGAACTTTCCCCGTTTACCGTAATGGTTAGCGTAACCTGATAATTTCCTACAGTAGCATATACATGTGTCGGCTCGGTTACATTGGACGTCGGAGATCCGTCTCCAAAATCCCAGGTTAAGGTACCAGCATTGGCCTGGTTTAAAAAAGAAGGCGGTAATGTAAATGTCGTCGTATCGCCCAAACAGGTATTCGCCACCTGAAAACTCGGATTAAACACCGATGTTATAAAAGGCGGTAATCCTAAGGTAGCCATACCATAGGCCAACGTAACACCATTGGGAACAAAATCACACTGAAAACCCGATTCTTCCGGATCATTAATAACACCTAAAGTAGCAGAACTAACATTCGAAAAGTATATTTTTTTATTAGGCCCCAATTGTAAGGCGCCCGTACTGCCAATACCACCGACTACTGTTCCGGAAGCCGGAATATTGCTTTGTTCCAAATCGAATTGCATCAGAACATTTCCACTATCGGTTCGCATAGTGGCATATAATTTTTTCGATTGTGCCGAAAACTCAACGCCATAAGGATTGACCATCGTTTTTAAAGCCTGTGGATTGGAAACCATACCGGTATTTCGATCGAAGTCATATAAATAAACGGATCCGTTGTTTTCTGTTCCTCCGGTAACCGATCCGCTTTGAGAATGGGCAATGGCTAGTTTTTCGCCATTTGGTGAGGCTTTCAGATAACCAATTGCATTACGTCGGTAACCAGATGTACCAATAACAGGATCTAAAGTCGATACAACCGGAGTTTGCCCTACGCCAGTCGAAGTAATCCGGAAAGCATAAAAGCGATTTACAAAATGAGTAATCACCCAATAGCCACCGGAACCGTCTCTAACAGCTGTAATTTTTTCGGAACATTTGTATTTGATTTCCTCTCCGTTTGGATTCGGATCATACGTAATCAGGTGTGTGTTTCGGGTGGTTACATTACCAATACTTCCGTTGTTACCCACTACCGAAAGGTTTACAATGGAGTAATTAAAACCGTTATTAAAACCGTCGTCTTCATCCATTGTTACTGCTGTATTACGGTTCGGATAGGTCGCTGCATTTTCATGATGCGGTTCGTCTACCGTAAAAATATAATAGACATCCGGATTTCCCGGTTTTGGAATAATGATACCGGATTGGGTACTGGATGGATCTCCAAATAAACCCCGACCGGCAAAATAATCGCCATTGGGCATTTTAACATGATTGCGATCCCAAACCGTACGCCCGTCGGTATAAAATAATAAATCGCCACTGGCACTGGAAATTGAGCTGCAACCTTCCGTTGTATAAATCTGTCCGTTGGGAAGTGAGGTTACATTTCCGTTAGCGTCAAAATGAAGTCCGGCACCGCTGCCAAAAAACCAGTTGTTCGCTTCTCCCTGCCCATAAATACTAATACTGGACAAAAACAGGAGAATAAAATATTTTTTGATCATATGTTAAGAAAAAAACAGACAAATATAGACAATTAAAAGTCAGCAAAAAGCTAAAGTCTTAAAAAAGAGCGAACAAAAAATGGCGAATCTAAAAAACCCATTCCGTATTAATTTATAAAAAATACCGGGTTTTTCCCCTATTTTGGTATTAAGGGATCGGCTACATTTGCCTCTATATGTAAAACAATACTCAAATGAAGGCAAGATCACTATCCGTTATTTACTTTTTTATGGCGATTTACTCCTTTACACAGTTGTATTTCTATTTCGATGATCTGGATTTTACAACGGAGTTGTTCAAATCATTAATTATCCTGCTCACTGTGATCATTGCCATAGTCATGGTGGGTTCTTATATAAGTTTTTATATCAATAAAAAACGACGCTATATCAATCGCAAATAATTAAAGCGTCAAGGCTGTAATATTCCAATTGGCACCGGCCTGATATCCCAAATACCCTGCTGCCACTATCAGCGGGCAATCAAAATTATTCGTATAAAGACCACCTGTCCCCAGTCCCTGGGGCATTTTATTTTGTAGCGTATACGTCCATTGTGCAATGGCATTTAATCCGATATTACTTTCCAAAGCCGAAGTAATCCACCAGCCGATGTTCTCTTTTTCGGCCAGATCAATCCATTCCTGTGTACCACGGAAGCCACCAACCAGGCTGGGTTTTAAAATAATGTATTGCGGGCGGATGGTTTGCAGCAACCTTTCCTTTTCGGTTTTTGTAAAAACACCGATTAGTTCTTCATCCAGAGCAATCGGTAACGGTGTTTCGCTACATAATTGTGCCATGGCATCTATATTTCCTTGTCGGATGGGTTGTTCGATACTATGCAGACTAAATTCCGAAAGCTTTTCGAGTTTTTCCAAGGCATCTTCTTTTTTAAAAGCACCATTGGCATCGACGCGGATTTCAATGGTTCCCGGGTCAAAATTACTGCGGATAAAAGCCAACAGGTCAATTTCTGTCTGAAAGTCGATGGCTCCGATTTTGAGTTTGATACATCGGAATCCCTGTTCCAGTTTTTCTTCGATTTGCTGTTTCATAAAGGCTTCGTCGCCCATCCATACCAAACCGTTAATCGGAATGTTTTGTTCCGAACGGGTAAAATCAGACGGAAACAATACAAACGGATCGGCAGCTTCCAGCGATCGGAAAGCCATTTCCAGTCCGAATTGAATGGATGGAAATTCCTGTAAGCGTTCCCACAAAACCGCTTCGCCTAAATGAATGTTTTCGCAGGTCCAACGTAGTTTTTCTTCATAATCCGGCCGGTCATCGATACTCAGACTTCTTAAAATACCGCACTCGCCTATTCCGGTTTTTCCGTCTTTTTTAAGGATGATAAACCAGGTTTCTTTTTCGGTTAATACGCCTCTGGAAGTCCCGGAAGGTCTTTTAAACTGTAAAGTGTATTTTTGGTAGGCAGCGTTTATTGTGGAATCGGACATAACCGGATGGTTTTAAATTAAAATAAGATTTACAGTCGGCAATTGGTTTCCTTCCATAAATCTTATTGTATAGTTTTCTTTTCTCTTTATTCTTTCGTCTTTCTTCTTTTCTCTTTAAAGATCAATAGAAGCTCCGATTTCCAGTAACATCAGGTCTTTTCCGCGGTTAAAGAATTTACGGATTGCTTCATCGTGGTTGATTTCAATATAACCGAATGTATCGAAATGATAGCCCAATACTTTATCGCAGGCTACAAAATCGGATGCGATAATCGCGTCGTCCACATCCATCGTAAAATTACTTCCAATCGGTAAAATAGCCAGGTCCAGTTTGGTACGCATCGGGATCAATTTCATATCCATTGTAAGCGCCGTATCACCGGCAATGTAGATATTTTTGTGTTCCCCTTCAATTACAAATCCACCGGGCTGACCGCCATAACTTCCGTCGCCAAACGAACTGGTATGAATCGCGTTTACGTATTTTACCGTTCCGAAATCGAATTTCCAGCTTCCGCCATGATTCATCGGGTGGTATTGAAAGCCTTTGTTACCGTAATGTGCGGCAATTTCGTAGTTCGAAACGATTACAGCATTGGTTCTGGCAGCAATAGCTTCCACATCCAACGTATGGTCGTTATGCGCATGCGTTAGTAAAATATAATCGGCTTTTATCGTATTGATATCAATATGGGCAGCTTTCGGATTTCCGGAAATAAACGGATCCACCAAAAGGTGTTTTCCACTCACTTCAATTCCCAAACAGGCATGTCCGTAAAATGTAATTTTCATAGTTTGTTGTTTAAAAAGTTAATACTATTGATAGTAAAACAGAAAAAAGAAACGTACTCAAAGCTACTTTTTTCAGTTCGGGATCCAATGCTTTCGGATCTTTATTATCGATAACTGTTTTCAGATGTTTTAAAAGCGGAATATAGGCTATTACAAAAAGGTACTGTTTCCATTCAAAGTCAGACCAGATAGCAAATACCAATCCCAATAGCATGGCGATTAGCACAATACCAATATGGTAACGTTTTGCATTTTGAGCGCCAATTTTTACGACTAATGTATTTTTTCCGGATTTGATATCGGATTCGCGATCGCGCATATTGTTTAGGTTAAGTACCGCTACACTTAGCAAACCGACACTTATCGCTGGTAAAAACAGTTTGATGTCCAGTGCTTGCGCAAACAGGAAATTGGTTCCAAGTACGCTCACCAATCCGAAGAAGATAAACACAAACAGGTCGCCCAACCCTCTATATCCGTAGGCCGATTTTCCAACGGTGTATTTGATCGCTGCCGTAATAGCCGCTAATCCCAATACAAAGAAAAACAGGGAAAATCCGAAATTGTCACTGCCAAACGACGCATAAATAAGCGTTATTGCAATGATTAAAGTGGCAACCGATACGATAATGATTCCTTTTTTCATCTGTTCGGGCGTAATGGCACCACTTTGTATCGCGCGCTGCGGACCGATTCGATCTTTATTATCGGTTCCTTTAACACCATCACCATAATCGTTGGCAAAGTTCGAAAGCACCTGTAACCCTAAGGTTGTCAGAAACGCCAAACCAAAAATAACCCAGTAATTGGAATTATCCGAATAGTGTTTATAAGCATAAAAACTTCCTACCAATATTCCGGAAATGGATAACGGAAGGGTTCTTAATCGTGCGGCTTCAAGCCAGATTTTGGCACTCATAGTATTTTCTTTATTCTTTTCTCTTTATTCTTTTCTTCCTGCTACATCCAACCTTTCGGCGTGGTTTCCACCTGATATAACCATAGGTTTACCAGTTCTTTTATTTTTGAAAAATCGCCCAAATGGAAGGTTATTTTTCCTCCGGCCGTATAGAGCGTAATACTCCCGATATCGGCACTTTTATGCCAGAATAACTGACTCGTACGAATGGCTTGTATTTTATGCGGTTCGATGATCTGGTGTTCGATGTCCCAAACGCCTTTTCTACAAATGATAAATTCGTCGGTGACAAACAAACGGTTGTTTCGAAAACCAAAATACAACAACAAACCGGTGAATACGATATATAATGGTACAAAAATAAGGTATTCCGCTATAGGTAACACGGTAAATTCATACAATAAAAACAAAATCAACATCGGTACAAACAGGTACAGGATAGTACCTACGATTAATCTCCTGATATTCGGAACTAAAGCAACGCCCTGTTCCGGAATTTTATGAAACAGCAATGCCATGATGCGATCGCGTTCGGCTTCGGAACATCCCGGAATGGTAATTGCCTGTTTGTCGTTTTCCTCCTGATCGGCATTCCCGGAAGCCTGTCGTATTTTCAGGGTAAGCGTATTCATTTTCTTTTGCAGGTAATTCCGACTGGTGGAAACGATCTGTACTTTTTCCGGACGGATGATCGTATTTTTCGTGTTCAGTAAACCGTATGATAGTAACAACGACTGGTGTTGCCGGGTGATTTTAAAATCGAAATATTTAATAATCGTTCGTCCAAGGTTTAAAAACAATAATATTCCCAAAAGAATAAGTACAAAAATCGTGATCGAATACATCGCGAGTCCTTTATCGATATAGGTATCGAATTTTTCACCGTCGATTTCATTCGCCCGCATATAGCTTTGAACATTTTCGTAAATCGTTCCGAAAAAGGCAATTAGCAGGGCAAAACTGCGAAGGTAATTCGAAGTAATTCCAATCTTAAACAAACTGGAAAAACTGATTTTGATAAAAGGTTTGGTTTGCTCCGTATCGATGGTTTCCGATTCGTTGTTTTTTTCCCCTTCCAGCAAACGCATTTTTAAAGCCTGTGCCAATTGTTGTGAAACGGCCCGGATTACAGCTTCCTTTTTCTGAGTTCCGGCAGTATCGACATCCAGTGCATAAACGCCAATCAGTTTTTGAACAAACGATTGGTTGATTGTGACCTGTTGGATTTTTTGCAGTTTGATCGCAATCCGCGTTTTGTTCAATACACCTTTATGAATAATAAACTCTTCGTTCTGATCGTCTATATAAAACGTAAAATTCCGGTATTGCAAATAGGCCACAATGGCGACAAACACAAACAGTCCGACAATTCCCGAAACAACCAGTGCTTTATTGAGTTCGTTAAATTTAAAAAGCCAAATCACCAAAATCGGCCATAGTCCGCGTACGATACGCTGAAACGTATCCGTAAACATAACCAGAATTCCGACCAGTGATTGGCGTTGTGGTTCGTTAAAGTTCATCTTCCGCAGGTTTTACCGGTGGAACCTCGTTGTTTTCGGATGCAATCGACGGTATTTCTTCGATTAATTTGGCCATTATCAATTGTTTGATACGATCGGCCTGTTCTCTTCGGAGTCCGGCAATACGAATATCGCTTCCGCTACCTCCGGCCGTAAAAATTTCGATTGTGGCAAGATCCAGTTTTCGGGAAACCGGTCCTTCGTGTAACGCGACATGTTGCACCCGGTTATATGGAATGACAATTATAGTTGTAGCAATCACACCACTTTTAAATAGTACATCATGCTGGCGAAAGGCAAATCCTTTTTTGCGAAAAGAAACCAAGGCAATTACCAGCGTCATTATAATGACAAATACAATCGCCAAAACACCAATTAACAATACGGTTCCAAAAACCAGATCCGGATTGATCAGCAGAAACGCACCCAAAATTCCGATCAGAATCAATGCAAAAACAGCGGTATTAAAAAAGATGACTTTTTTATAGTCGGCTTGTAGCGGTTCAAAGTCAACCGCTTCAAATCGCGGTAACTCACGGGTATCAATACTGGTATTGGTAAACGATTCCATAGTAGTTGTGTTTTGGTCGGTATCCATTTCTATAGTTTCAAAAATAGGAATTTGTTCTGAACGATTTTTATAGTGTTCCAATTATTATTGCATAAAAAAGTAGGAGAAACTCCTACTCTTTTACGGCATCTGAATGCCAATCGTATTATAGGCTATCCATTATGGAATCCATTTCTTTTCGAAGTTTGGTTTGCGTTTTTCCAAAAAGGCGTTTCTTCCTTCTACCGCTTCATCGGTCATATAGGCCAAACGCGTCGCTTCTCCGGCAAATACCTGTTGTCCTACCATTCCGTCGTCGGTAAGATTCATCGCAAATTTCAACATTTTGATAGACGTTGGCGATTTTGCCAAAATTTCCTGTGCCCATTCATAAGCGGTATCTTCCAGTTCCGCATGCGGAATTACGGCATTAACCATTCCCATTTCAAATGCTTCCTGAGCCGAATAATTACGGCCTAAAAAGAAAATCTCTCTTGCTTTTTTCTGTCCGACCATTTTCGCCAGATACGCCGATCCGTATCCACCGTCAAAACTGGTTACATCGGCATCGGTTTGTTTAAAAATGGCGTGTTCTTTACTTGCCAGTGTCAGGTCACAAACCACGTGCAAACTATGTCCGCCACCAACAGCCCATCCCGGTACTACGGCAATAACCGCTTTTGGCATAAAACGGATCAATCGTTGTACTTCCAGAATGTTTAAACGGTGCATACCATCTTCACCTACATAGCCCTGGTGTCCTCTTGCTTTTTGATCACCGCCACTACAAAACGAATATACTCCGTCTTTAGACGAAGGTCCTTCGGCCGACAATAATACAACGCCAATGGAAGTATCTTCCTGTGCATCGTAGAAAGCCTGATATAATTCACTTGTTGTTTTCGGACGGAAGGCATTGCGCACATCCGGACGATTAAACGCAATACGGGCTACCCCGTTGCATTTCTTATAGGTTATGTCTTCGAATTCCCGAACAGTTTGCCAGTTGATCGTACTCATATTTTTAAATTTTAGCGTAAAAATAAATCATTTTTTGCATTATCTTGCACTTCCAAAAAAATTATAATACAATGAAAAAAATTTTTGTTTCGGCAGCCTTACTGGGTTTGATTTTTTCGGCTCAGGCTCAAAAATATGAGTTTCAAACCGTTACCGACCTAGAGGCCTTACCAGTAATCAGTCAGGGTAACACCGGAACCTGCTGGAGTTTTTCTACTTCTTCTTTCCTGGAATCGGAAGTGATTCGTTTAACCGGAAAGAAAATCGATTTATCCGAAATGTATCAGGTACGCAACACCTATCCTAAAAAAGCGGAAAACTATATTATGCGTCAGGGCAAAGCGCAATTTGGAGAAGGCGGATTGGCACATGATGTGATCAATAGCGTAGCCGATTACGGTTTGGTTCCGAATAGCGTTTTTACAGGACTTAACGGAACATCCGAAACCTTTAATCACGCCGAAATGGTGGCCGTAATGGAAAGTATGTTAAAAGCCTATGCCGAAAATCCGGGAAAAAAATTATCGCCAAACTGGAAAAAAGCCATCGATGCGATGCTGGATATTTATATCGGTAAAAATGTAACAGAATTTACTTACGAAGGAAAAAAATATACACCGAAAAGCTTTCAGGCAATGACCAAAATCACCCCGAAAGACTATGTAACCATTACTTCGTTTACGCATACGCCCAATTACGGGACGTTTATTCTGAATGTTCCGGATAACTTTTCGAACGGTAGTTTTTACAACCTTCCACTGGAAGAATATATCGCGAATATCGATAATGCGCTGGCCAATGGTTTTACCGTGGAACTGGATTGTGACGTGAGCGAACCGACGTTCTCCGGAAAATATGGCGTTGCTGTGATTCCGAATGATGATGCCGATACCAAAACCATCTTAACCGAAATCAAACCGGAAAAAGCGATTACACCGGAATACCGTCAGGCGGAATTTGAAAATTTAGCAACTCAGGATGATCACCTGATGCATATTGTTGGAAAAGTAAAAGACCAAAAAGGAAACGTATACTATAAAGTAAAAAACTCATGGGGAACCGATCCGAATCGTGTTGCCAATGGCGGTTATGTTTATATGAGTGTTCCGTATATGAAACTAAAATCGATCTCGGTTCTGGTTCATAAAGACGCCTTACAAAAAGATACCCGTAAAAAACTGGGACTGTAAATAATACGTCAAAAAACAACTATAAAAGGACCGTCTATTTTAAAGACAGTCCTTTTTTTATGGCCTTCGGAATCTGTTTTGGCGGAAAATTTTAACAGAAATAATTCCCCAATGCATTTTATAAATACTATGTGTTATTTATATTTGCCTTTTACTAAATTTTACCCGGAACGCATTCAATGAAACTGAAACAATATATACCTCTATTTTCCATATTATTATTAGTAGCCTGCAATAAAAAAGATAATTCCCGAGATTCCGATAATAACTCTAACGATACAGCCTTACTAGCCGGCGATTTTTCGATTAAATTACCCAAGGTTTCCACTCGTTTTATTTCGGATAACAAAGCTTTTGTAGAACGCTTTTATAACAAACACTATAATGCCAGCGATTATAGCGGCGGTTTTTTGGTGGCCAAAAACGGTCAGATTATTTACGAAAATTATAGTGGCTATGCTTATAAGGAAAAAGGTGATAAAATAACCGAAGACACACCGATCCATATTGCTTCGGTGAGCAAAATGATCACGGCAGTAACTGTAATGAAACTGGCCGAAGAAGGAAAAATCAAGTTTGACCTGCCCGTTAAAAACTACCTTCCTGAGTTCCCGTATGAAAAAACCACGGTACGGATGTTGTTAAACCACCGTAGCGGATTGCGAAACTATGCCTACTTTACCGCAGACAAGGGTGTTTGGGACAAGAAAAAAACCTTAACCAATCAGGATGTACTCACTATACTGGCGACTAAAAACGTAGGCTTGGAATCCCAACCGGGTACCCGTTTCGGATATTGTAATACGAACTATGCCTTACTGGCATTAATCATTGAAAAAGTAACCGGAAAAACGTATCCGACGGTGATGAAGGAAATGATCTTTGAACCGTTAGGAATGACCCATACGTTTGTTTTCGACGATCTGAAAAAGAAAGACGAAGTGAGTCAGTCGTATAAAGGGAACTACCTTCGCTTGGCCTTTGAATTTCTGGATCAGGTATATGGCGATAAAAATATTTATTCCACACCACGTGATCTTTTAAAATTTGATATCGCGACCTATAACGACGATTTTTTAAGTCAGGAGATGAAAGCCGAAATGTTTAAAGGCTATAGCTACGAACGCAAAGGAACCCGAAACTACGGATTAGGTGTGCGTATGCTGGAATTCGAAACCGGTCAGAAGTACTTTTTCCATAACGGTTGGTGGCATGGAAACACATCATCACTGGTAACCTTACGAAAAGACACGGTTTCCATCATTGCCCTTTCCAATAAATACACCCATAAGACGTATCAGACCAAAAAGCTGGCACCACATTTTGGTGATTATCCGTTTAAATTCAGTAAAGAAGAAAGCGACGAATAATAAAAAAACTCCGGTACAACTACCGGAGTTTTTTTATACGCCAATTTTAACCGACGTCATCGTTAACGAACCGCCAACAGCTTTATCGTTAAAAAACGTGGTCGGATCTTTGCTATCCTGTAATCCCAGCGTATACAACAACGGATAATAATGATCCGGTGTTGGAATAGCCAGTTTTGCGGCTTTATTCAGATTTTCATAAGCAATCAATGCCTTATGATCACCATCGGTGATTTTAGCTTTAAAAAGCGTATTCATTTCCACAGCCCAATCGTAACCGTATTCCGGTTCGGCCAGTTTGTCCCAAGCCACCATTCTCAGGTTGTGTACCATGTTACCACTTCCAATGATCAAAACACCTTTTTTACGGAGACTCGCCAATTGCTTGGCCAGTTCATAATGATACTGTGGCGGTTTGTTATAATCGATACTCAATTGCAAAACGGGAATATCTGCATTGGGATACATATGACGTACTACCGTCCAGGTTCCGTGATCCAATCCCCAATCGTGATCCAAACCAACATCGGTTGTCGTAACCAATCCGGCAGTAGCTTTGGCCAGTTCAGGACTTCCCGGTGCGGGATATTGTACGTCAAACAACGCCTGCGGGAATCCTCCAAAATCGTGAATCGTTTTGGGATGGTTCATCGCGGTGATATGTGTTCCTCTCGTAAGCCAATGCGCCGAAATAACCAGTACCGCTTTGGGTTTGGGAATTTCCGTTCCCATTTTGGCCCAGGTTTGCGAAAATTCGTTGTCTTCAATACCATTCATCGGCGAGCCATGTCCGATAAACAAAACCGGAAGTTTTACATCTTCTTCCTTTAAATCTTGTGTCCAGTTATAAAACGGATATAATGTTGCCATACCTGCTCCTCCTATTATTGTTTTAATAAAATCAAGTCTATTCATTACTATACAATATTTGTATATACAAATATACATCTTATCTCATTTACACCTCTTATTTTTTTGATTTTTAACATTTTACCATTAAAAACATAAAGTTAACAATTATAAAACAAAAATTATATTGCTATATATTTAGATTATTCTCTCTTTTTACCAAAAAAAGCAACAAAAAGCTCATTTTTACCTGTTAATTATTTAGAAAAAAGGTATAAATCACAAAAAAACACTATCTGGTATTAGTCTAAATAAAATAATGGTGGTATTTTTGTGCCAATAAAAAAACACCCAAAATAAAGTGAGGTTATTATACGTCATTATTCTACTCGCCTTCCAAACTGTAGTGGCACAAAAACACATTAACGGACAGGTTTTCGATCGCGATACCAAAGAACCGTTAGCAAGTGTATTTGTTGTTAATCCCGAAACCAATGATTGGGCCATTACCGATCAAACGGGGACATTTCAATTGCGAATGCCCAATACAAAAGAGGTGAGCATTACCTTTCGACTTTTAGGAAAACAGGAAGCCACATTAAACTACAAAAAAGAAACCCTAAATACTAAAATTGTTGTTTTCCTTCAAAAACAGGATTTACGTCTGGATGAAGTAATCGTTACGGCTCGTAAAGGAAAAAAATTCTCTGAAATCACCATTGGTAGAGAGGTTATCGAACAGGTTCAGGCTTTTTCACTTAACGAAGTACTGGAACAATTGCCCGGACAAGCCATTACCAATTTTACATTAAACGAATTTAAACCGATCGCTTTCCGTACGGTACGTCCTTCTACCGCCGCCAATACCGGTTTTGGAAATAAATCGTTCGGAACCGCTATTGTTGTTGACGGTATTCCGATTTCGAATAACGAGAATATGCAATCCTACGGTGGAAATTACGGTCCGCCTTTCTCCCCTAACTTTTTAGGTTTTGGCGATCCGTCGTCGGCTTCCGGGTTTAACGGTTATTTTTCCAATGCCAATTTTGGTGCCGATTTACGAGAAATTCCGGTGGATAATATCGAAAAAGTAGAAGTCGTACAAGGAGTTCCATCGGCCAAATACGGTGATCTGACTTCCGGTTTGATCAAAATCGAACAAAAAGCCGGTAAATCTCCGTATCGCGTCTATACTTCCTTACGCGACGGAACAACCGAATATGGTTTTGCCAAAGGTTTTAAAGTGAACGATAAAATCGGTTTTGTAAACCTTACGGTGAATTATTTAAAATCGAATGCCGAACCGCGTGTTTCCTATACCGAATACGAACGGATTACCACCAATTTAATGTGGAGCTGGGCGAGTAAAAGCAAAAATATCCGCAACTCTTTTTCGGTGGATTATGGTTTTAATAACGATAATGTGAATTACGAAGAAGAAGATACCGATAATAAAATTGTAAAAAACAAAAAGAAAGATCTTTCCATTTCCAATCGTTTTAAATGGAAATTCAGCGAAAACAGTTTCTTCGACAATCTGGATATCAACGCGAATTTCAGATATAGTGATCAACTAACATACGAATCTAAGTTTGTCAACATCGGTGGTAGTATTGTTGGAACCAGTACCGAAGAAGGGGTTTATTCCGGAACCTATACCCTACCGAGCTATACATCCGTTAAAGCGGTAGAAGGTATACCGATCTCCTCTTTTGCGTCAGCCGATTTATACAAAACATTTAACACCGGTGACTGGTCCCATTCGTTATTATTCGGTACCTCTTTCCGCACCAGCGACAATAAAGGACGCGGGCGTTTGGGAAGTCCGGAAACTATGATCAGTGCTTTTGCTTCGACCAACGGTGGCTCCGGTCAGGGATTCCGACCGTATAATTATGGTGAAAATATTCGTGCCGAATACCAGTTTTCGCTATACGCCGAAGACAATATCACCCGAAACTGGGAAAACAGTACTTTTTATATGAACACCGGTGTGCGTTTGGATAATCAATTTGGTTTTACAACACTGGCACCGCGTATTAACAGTTATTACCAATACGATAAATTTAAGATCCGCGGTGGTTTCGGAATCACATCCAAAGCACCGTCTTTAAATCAGATTTATACCGGACCGCGTTATTATGATGCCGTTTTGGGCGATTATCGTTATCCGGGTTATTACAACCTTGGAATCGTGCAGACGTTTATCGATTATTCGAATAATAAAGACCTGAAACCGACAAAAAGTATGCGTACGGAATTGGGACTGGATTATAAACTACCTTTTGGAAACCTGAATTTAACCGGTTTTTACAATAAAATGTACGACGGAATCACCAGCGAAGGTATTCCAAGTGTACGTGATATGGCCGTACTTGACATACAGTTTAACGGTACACAAACACCAACCTATCAGGTAACGGGTTATACACCTTTCTATTATTTACAAAGTCGTTTGGTAAACAAATTCGAATCAAAAGACCGGGGATTGGAATTTTTTATGAGTTTTGAAAAAACACCGTTTAAAAACATCACCTTCGATATTCAGGGAAGTTATACCGAAACGGTTAATACCGATACCCGCGATTCATACGAACGTATCGCCAGTACGACACCGAGACCGGAAAAGATGGCTGTTTTAAAACCGTACGACGAAAATTCTAAAAGCTTCCGATTGGGTGCGAATATCAATTACCACCTTCCAAAAGTGGGATTGGTAATTGCTGTTCGAAGCGAACATTTTATCATTGATAATACCAATTATAGAAGCGGTAACCGTTTATATGCCTATATCGACGAAAACTTAAACAAAATAATTATCCCGGAAGCCGAAAGAGATACGCATCCGTTATTACCGTTATTAGCGCAAAACAACGCATTAATCGACCGGTCGTTACAAAAAGTATTTCACAATTTCCACTTACGCGTTTCCAAAGATTTTAAAAACGGTTTCCGTTTTTCATTCTATTCCAATAATTTCCTGGACTTAAAACAAACCGAGGATGTAATTGACAACGGAGTACCAACTAAGCGTCCGAAAGCAGGAATGGTACAACTATCCTTCGGAACCAAAATCGAATATCAATTTTAATAATTAATTTATAATCCCCCTTACATGAAAAAATTTCTTGTATTACTCAGTGCAGCATTAGCCTTCACATCCTGTTCGGATGATGATTTTGGGAATGCTAATAACGGACTACAACCGGTAAACTTTTCGGTAAACCTTAAATACGACCCTATCACGTTTAACGGACAATCGGTTAACGGTGGTTCTGTAATTTTAACCAACACCAATACCGGCGATACCTATACTATCGAATCCGGAACTAACGGTATTGCAAATTTCCCTGCAGTAATCCCGGGAACCTATAATATTACAGCTACTAAGACGCTAACCAGTACTGAGTTTAACACACAGTTCGGATATACTCCGGAAACACAAACCGTATTATTTAACGGTGCACAGGAACAAGTGATCATCAATGCTAATGTAAACGCTACGGAATTGAAACTAAAAACGGTTCGTATTGGAGACTTAGTAATCAAACAAATTTCTTATGCCGGTTCGCATGCGCAACAAGGAGCGGTTTTCAGAGATCAGTTTATTGAAATCTATAACAACTCGAACGAGACGATCTATGCGGATGGTTTATGTATCGGACAGCTTTACGGAAAAACATCAACTACAACGGCTGCTTATACTTTAGCTAGCGGTCAGTTTGACTGGAGCAAATCGATTGGTATGACGGCTGGTTCATCAGCGAATACCGATTATGTATATGCTGATTATGTGATCCGTATTCCGGGTTCGGGAACAACCTACCCTATTTTACCGGGTGAAAGTATCGTAATTGCACAAACCGGAATCAACCACAAAGCACCTTTAGTGGATAACAGTGGCGAACCGCTTAGCGTACAAAATCCGGAACTAACGGTAGATTTAAGCACTGCTGACTTTGAAGTGTATTTAGGTGACTATAGATTAGCACTTGGAGAAGACGTATACCGTTTTGACATTCAGAACCCGGCGGTAACCGATATGGAAATTGCCTATTGGGGAAGACAAGGTTACAGCAGCCCGAACAAAGATTTAATTATAGACAACTTAGGACGTGACAGTTTTGTGATTTTCCGTGGTGACGATTTAAACAGC